>NZ_DAMCTA010000007.1 GCF_032114135.1 Sphingomonas sp. | reverse complement strand
GTGACCGCCGCTGCCTCAGTGAAGAGCACCGCGTCGGTGGAGTGGCTTCTATGCGGGAGGTTCCCACCCGTCAACACCGTTTTGCATTTTTGTGGCGATCGGCCTTTCGGATTACTCGAAACTCCCGGAAAACTGCGGTTTTCGCGCTCCAGAAAGTTCGACGCGCATGACCATTTGATGACCTTTGCGCGTCGAATCGCCTCGAATTATCCTCGAATCGGCGTCTCAAACGCGAGAATCGAGGCTCAGGAGAGGCGATCGATCGCCTTTTGCGGCTCGGTGAACCAGCGCGGGCCCGACTCCTCCATATGGAAATGGTCCTCGAGGCGGATGCCGAAGCGATCGGGCACGACGATCATCGGCTCGTTCGAGAAGCACATGCCCGTGTCGAGCGGCGTCCTGTCCCCGCGCACGAGATAGGCGGGCTCGTGGATCGACAGGCCGATGCCGTGGCCGGTGCGATGCGGCAGACCGGGCAAGCGATAGTCCGGCCCCAGCCCTGCCTCCTCCAGTACCGCACGTGCGGCGGCATCGACCTGCTCGCACGGTACACCCGGTTGAGCGGCGGCAAAGGCCGCGGCCTGGGCTTCCTTCTCCAGCGACCAGATCGCCTGCGCGTCGTCCGAGACACGACCGAAGGCGTAGGTGCGGGTGATGTCGGAATGATAGCCTTCGACCGTGCAGCCGGTGTCGATCAGCACGAGCTGGCCTTCCTCCAGCGCCTGCTCACCGGGCAGGCCATGGGGAAAGGCGGTCGCGTGGCCGAACTGGACGATGCAGAAGCTCGAGCCCGCGGCGCCGAGTGCGCGATGGGCCTGGTCGATGAAGCGCTTGACCGCGCCGGTGGTGATGCCGGGCGCCAGGATGCGGGCAGCGGCGTGGTGGACCGCCAGCGTCATGTTCTTGGCCTGCTGCATCAGCGCGATCTCGGCGGGCGACTTGCGCATGCGGCAGCCGTCGATCGCCGGGGCGCCATCGACCAGGGTCATGTGCGGCGCGGCGCGGCGCAGACGCTCGGCCATCTGGAAGGGGAGCGCAGGATCGATCGCCAGCGTGGTGACGCCGCCCAGTGCATCCGCCACCAGCGCGAAGGGATCCTCGTCCTCCTCCCAGAGCCGCATGTCCGCGTCATAGGCCATGTCGGCGGTGAGCGAGCCGAGTTCGAAGCGCGGGCAAATCATGATCGGCTCGCCTTGGAGCGGCAGCAGCATCGCGACGAGCCGCTCGGTGGCGCCCCAGGGCACGCCGGCGAAATAGCGCAGCGACATGCCGGCTTGCACCAGCAGCGCCTGCGCGCCCATCGCTTCCATACGCTCGCGCACGCGCGCGAGGCGATCCCGGCGCTCGGCAAGCGTGATGGCCAGCGCGCGATCGGCCCAGGGGGCGAGCGCGGCGAGTTCGGTTTCCGCGGTGGATCCGCCGATGGTCATGGAGAGACGTCCTTATGCGTGGAAGCGTTGAAGATCGAAGGGGGCGAGATCGCCTGCCCTGCCCTCGGCCAGCGCGGCGACGCGTTCGCCGGTAATCGCCGCGAGAGTGAGGCCGAGATGCTGGTGGCCGAAAGCATAGAGAAGGTTCCCCGCCTTGCGGCTCCGGCCGATCGCCGGGAGATAGTCCGGTAGGGTCGGGCGCGCGCCAGTCCAGCGGGTGAAAGGCGGGCGGAGCGGCAGGCCGAGCGCGGTGATGTGCGCCTCCAGCCGTTCCCACTTGGCGGGATCCGGCGGCGTGTCGATGTCGGCGAACTCGACGAAGCTCGCCGCCTGCACGCAGCCGGCATAGCGGGTGACGATCATCGAGCGATCCTCGAACACCAGGGGCGGCAGATCGGCGGGCCAGTCGTGATCGGTTGTGCGCAAATGATAGCCGCGCTCGGCGATGATCGGCACGCGGTGGCCGAGCGGGGCCAATACGCGGCCCGAGGCGACTCCGGCGGCGACCAGCAGCTGGTCGGCATCGGGCACCGCCACCCCGTCGATCGCCAGCAGTGCTTCGCCGCCCGCGAGGCTGAGGGTCGCGCGGCCCGGCAGGATCGTACCGCCCGCAGCGACCAGCGCCGCCCGCAGCGCATGGTCGAGCGCGCCGAGATCGTGGATCTGCGCCGTATTGGTGAAGCGGATCGCGCCGGCCATCGCCCTACCCGGCAGATGGAGCAGCTCGGCGGGGGTCGCGTCGCGGAACGCCGCGGTGCCGATGTCCGCCCCCGCCCACGCGCGACGCCCCGCCTCGGTCGGTGCCGGGCTGCCCCAGGCGACGATATGGCCGTGTTCGCGCAGCAGATCGGGGGTGTCGAGGCTTGCGCTCAGCCGCTGCCAGGCCGGCATCGCCTCGGCAAGCAGCCGGCCCAGCGCCTCCTGCCCCCGTGCGAACACGCTCGGCCGCGCCGCGCGAAGCAGCCGCAGTCCGAAGGGTAGCCAGTGCCGCCATGCCGATGCGGGCAAGGACACCGCACCCCCTGCCCCGAAGCGCCGGCGCGGCAGGCTGCGCACCGTTGACCAGGACGCGAGCGGGCCGACCTGCTCGATCGCGATATGCCCGGCATTGCCCCAGGAGGCGGCGCGACGATCCGGATCGGCGTCGACCAGCCGCACCGACCAGCCCGCGCGGGCCAAGGCGATCGCGCTCGACAGTCCGACGACACCCCCACCGATCACCACGATATTGCGCTGCATCAACTTCGCCTTGCCGATTTTGGGGTAGAGGTATACCGTATTTGCGTGTCGTGCCTGCTGCAAGCCGCGCCCCCAGAACGGGGAAATCCGCGCGTCAGCGGCAGGAGTTCCAGAGAAAGATCAACCGCATGAGCATCGTCGTCCGCACGCTGTCGGAACAGATCTTCACGATCGTCCGCGAGCAGATCGTCTCCGGCAAGCTGCCGGTGGAGCAGGCGATCCGCCAGGACGCGCTGGCCAACCAGCTGGGCGTGAGCAAGATCCCGCTGCGCGAGGCGCTGGCGCGGCTGGAGCAGGAAGGGCTGCTCGTCGGCCAGGCGAACCGCGGCTATTTCGTCCGCGCGATGTCGTCGAGCGAGGCGGAGGAAATTTTCGCGCTGCGGCTGGCGATCGAGCCCGACGCCGTCGCCGCAGGCGCGGTCGCGGCCACCGACCTGGACCGCGCCGCGGCGCGCGAGGCGCTGGCCGCGCTCGACCTTGCCGCCCATGAGCATCTCGACGAAGTTGCCGCGCGCAACCGCGAGTTCCACATCGCGATGGTGCGCCCCGGCGGCCGCCTGCTCACCACCCAGCTGGTCGAACGGCTGCAGATTCTCGCCGAGCGCTATGTCCACAAGCATCTCGAACCCGCCGGGCGCGAGGATCGCGCGCATCTGGAACATGCTGAGCTGATGACCGCGTGGGAGAGCGGCGATGCCGATCGCACCCGCGCGCTGGCCCGCGCGCATATCGAGGGCACGCTCACCGATCTCCGCCGCCAGCTGAACGGCTGAACCTTCAGCCGCGCGCCAGCACGCTGCGCGCGCGACCGTAGAGGAAATAGACGGCCAGGCCCGCGACGTTCCAGATCAGGAAGCGGACCAGCGTCTTCTCGGGAAGCGAGAAGAGCAGGTAGAGGCAGCCCAGCACCGCCAGCGTGCCGACCACATAAGGCTGCGGGCAGCGGAAGATGCGCGGCGCATCGGGCGCGCGGCGGCGGAGCAGCATCATGCAGGCGCCCACCGCGATGAACGCGATCAGCGTGCCGGCATTGGCGAGCTCGGCTATCTCGTCGAGCCGGAGGAAGCCCGCGACGGCCGCGACGAAAAGCCCGGTGATGCCGGTCACCAGCACCGGCGCTCCAGTGCGCGACGAGACCTTGGCGAGCCCGCGCGGCAGCAGCCCGTCGCGCGCCATCACGAAGAAGATGCGGCTCTGGCCGTACATCATGACGAGGATCACCGAAGGCAGCGCGACCAGCGCCGCGGCGGCGATCGCCCAGGCGGCGAAGGGGTGGCCGAGCGTGCGCAGCACCAGCGCCAGCGGCTCGGGCGAGTTACCGAGCGCGGCGTAGGACATCGCGCCGACGGCGGCGACCGCGACGAGGATGTAGATGGTGGTGCACAGCGCCATCGATCCGACGATGCCGATCGTCAGGTCGCGGCCCGGATTCTTGGCTTCCTCGGCGGAGGTGGCGACCGCGTCGAAGCCGTAAAAGGCAAAGAAGACGATGGCAGCCGCGGCCATCACGCCTCGCGTGCTGCTACCGTCCGCATGGCTGGCGAAACCATAGGGCATGAAGGGGTGGAAGTTCGCCGCGTCGAAGCCGGGCAATGCGAGGGCCACGAACACCGCGAGCGCCACCAGCTTGATGACGACCAGCACGATGTTGAGCGTCGCGCTCTCGCGGGTGCCGAGTATCAGCATGCCGGCGATCGCGAAGGAGACGAGCACCGCGGGCAGGTTGACGATGCCGCCGGCATGCGGCCCCTGGAGCAGCATCGCGGGGAGATGGATGCCCGCCGATTGCAGCCAGCCGACCAGATAGCCCGACCAGCCCACCGCTACCGCCGAGCAGGCGAGCGAATATTCGAGGATCAGGCTCCAGCCGACCACCCAGGCGATCGTCTCGCCCAGTACCGAATAGCTGTAGGTATAGGCGCTGCCCGCCGCCGGGATCATCGTCGCGAGCTCGGCATAGGCGAGCGCGGCGCAGGCGCAGACCGCACCGGCGATGACGAAGGCGAGGATCACCGCCGGCCCTGCCCGCTCGGCGCCGACGCCGGTCAGCGTGTAGATGCCGGTGCCGACGATCGCGCCGACGCCGAGCGCGATCAGGTGCGGCCAGGAAAGCGTGGGGCGCAGCCGATGCGCGCTAGGAGCCGTGCTGCGTTCGATCGGCTTGATCGGTCCCCAAAATCCCATGCAACCCCCGATATTTCGTTGTTTGGTTCAGACGACCGAGAAGCCGGCCCAGAAGGGGTCCTCGCGGTCGATCCAGATGGTGTTGAAGCCGGTCGCGATCGCCGAGCCTTCGATCGAGGGGATGATGCCGGGGCGGTCGCCCACCATCACCGCTTCCTCGACCCGGCCGATGAACCGGCTGCCGATATAGCTTTCATGGACGAAGCGATCGCCGACGCCGAGGCGCCCCTGCTGCTCCAGATGCGCGAGCCGCGCCGAGGTGCCGGTGCCGCACGGGCTGCGATCGATCGCGCGCTCGCCGTAGAACACAGCGTTGCGGCCATCGGCCCCCTCCCCCTTGGGCTTGTCGGCCCAAAGGACATGGCTGACCCCGCGGATGCGGTCGTCGAGCGGGTGGACCGGCTCCACCTTGTCGCGGACGAGCTCGCGGATCGTGCGGCTGAGCTCGACGATGCGCGAGGCGCCGAGATCGTCGAGGCCGGTATAGGGACCCTGTGGCTCGATGATCGCGTAGTAGTTGCCGCCATAGGAGACGTCGATGCGAAGCGGGCCGAAGCCCGGCACTTCGATTTCGATGCCGCGCGCGGCGACATAGGCGGGCACGTTGCGAATGCGCACCCAGCGCACCCGATCGTCCGTCATTTCATAGGCGATGTCGATCACCCCCGCCGGCACTTCGATGCGCAGCTGGCCGGGCATGCGCGGGGTGATCAGGCCGTGTTCGAGCCCGAAGGTGACCATCCCGATCGTGCCGTGCCCGCACATCGGCAGGCAGCCCGAGGTCTCGATGAACAGGATGCCGCAATCGGCGTCGTCACGGGTGGGCGGGTAGAGGAGCCCGCCCGACATCATGTCGTGCCCGCGCGGCTCGAAGCAGAGGCCGGTGCGGATCCAGTCGAACCGTTCCAGAAAGTCCGCGCGCCGCGCCAGCATGTCGCCCCCGCGGAGCAGCGGTGCGCCGCCCGCGACCAGCCGCACCGGGTTTCCCGCCGTGTGGCCGTCGATGCAGAAGAAGGTGTGGCGCATGGGTCTCCTCAGGCCGCCTTGGCGGCGCGCTGGCTCGGGCGGGTGGCGGCGGCTTCCTCGACCCAGGCGATCACCTGGGCGCGGCGCGCACCCGAGAGCGGCAGGCGCGGCATGCGGACGCGCTCGCTGCCGCGCCCCATGATCTGCTCGGCAAGCTTGATCGACTGGACCAGGTCATGCTCGGCATCGAGATGGAGCAGCGGCATGAACCAGCGGTAGATGGCGCGGGCTTCGTCGTACCGGCCTTCGTTGAACGCCGCGATGAGGCGCACCGATTCCTCCGGGAACGCGCTGGTCAGACCCGAGACCCAGCCCGAGGCGCCGAGGAACATGCCTTCGAGCGCGACGTCGTCCAAGCCCGCCATCAGCGTGTAGCGATCGCCATAGCGGTTGAAGAGATCGGTGAAGCGGCGCGGGTCGGGCGCGCTTTCCTTGACCGCCACGATGTTCTTCACATCGGTGAGCCGGTCCAGCGTCGCAGTGTCGATCGACACGCGATAGGCTGGCGGGTTGTTGTAGAGCATGATCGGCAGCGAGGTCGCCTCTGCCACCGCGCGGAAATGGGCTTCGAGCTCCTCGGCGGTCGGCACATAGACCATCGCCGGCAGCAGCATCAGCGCATCGACGCCGATCTTCTCGGCATCGCGGGCGTATTGGATCGCGCGCGCGGTGGTGAATTCGGAGACGCCGGCGACCAGCGGCACGCGGCCGCCCACCGCCTCGACGCCGGCCTGGAGCACGACGCGCTTCTCGTCCGCCTCGAGCGAGTTGTTCTCGCCGCAGGTGCCGAGCAGGATCAGGCCGTCGACGCCGTCATCGACCAGCGCGGTCTGGGTGCGCTGGGTGGCGTCGAGATCGATCGAGAGATCCTCGGCGAACTGGGTCGTCGCCGCGGGATAGACGCCAGTCCAGAGCGTCTTGGCTGCAGTCATAAGAACACGATCCTCCACTGGGTTGATCGATTTCGTATACCGTATGCCGGCATGGTGCAAGGCAGGACTGCAGCAACGCACAATTTCACGATTCTCGAAAGGGGTAACCCCTGTCCCGAGATATCACTTTAGATATCGTATAATATATTTGACTGAATGATGTTTCTTATGTTGCATATGCGCGACTCAGAAAAAGGGGCGTGCGGCGAATGGGACATTTTCTTACAATGCGGACGGGTGTTGCGGTGGGGGCGCTTGCCATGGTGCTGGCGTCCGGCGCGGCCTATGCACAGGATACGACGAGCGGCGCCCCGGGCGCCGAAAGCGACCGTGCCGAGATTACCGTGACCGGCACGCGCATCCGCCGCCCCGATCTGGAGAGCAACAGCCCGCTGACCAGCGTCGATGCGCAGGAAGTGCGCTACCAGGGCGCGGTCAACGCCGAGACGATGCTGGCGCGGCTGCCGCAGTTCACGGCGGACGGCAACGAGAACGTCTCCAACGGCTCGGACGGCTCGGCGCAGATCAACCTGCGCAACCTCGGCTCGAACCGCGTGCTGACGCTGATCAACGGCCAGCGCATCCTCTCCTCGCAGGCGACCGACATCAACTTCGTGCCCACCGCGCTGATCGAGCGCGTCGACGTCGTCACCGGCGGCGCCTCGGCGGTCTATGGCTCGGACGCGATGTCGGGCGTGGTCAACTTCATCCTGCGCGACCATCTCGACGGGCTGCGGCTCGACGCGCAGACCAGCGTCGCCCAGCACACCAACGACAATGCCTATGTCCGCGGCCTCGTGTCAGCCAAGGGCTATCAGCTCGCGCCGCGCAACGTGTTCGACGGCGCCAAGCAGGACATCAACGGCGCGTTCGGCAAGAATTTCGCCGACGGTCGTGGCAACGTCACCGTCTATGGCGGCTATCGCCACACCGATCCGGTGCTGCAGGCGTCACGCGATTATTCCTCCTGCGCGCTCAACGCCAATGGCGCCAGCGCGCTGGTCTGCGGGGGATCGAGCAATACCACCTACGGCACCTTCGCGCCGCTCGAGGGGCCGAGCAAGGATCTGGGCTATCTCACCAATGCGCGCGACGGCTCGAAGAGCTGGGTGCCGTACGACGCCAGCTACGCGTACAACTATTCGCCGACCAACTACATCCAGCGCTCGGACGAGCGCTACACCGCCGGCGGCAGCGCTTCGTTCGAGATCGCGCCGGTGGCGAAACTCTATGGCAGCTTCATGTGGATGAAGGACCACACCTTCTCGCAGGTCGCACCCTCGGCGCTGTTCCTCGGTACCACCTTCACCCTGCCTTGCAACAACCCGCTGATGAGCGCCGGCCAGCAGGCGGCACTGTGCGGACCGGCGGCTGGCACGTCGGCCACGATCGATACGCTGATCGGCTACCGTCTCAACGGCGCCTATTCGCGCCGCGACGATCTGCGCCATCAGGACTATCGCTATAATGGCGGCGTGAAGGGCGATCTCGGCCACGGCTTCAGCTATGACGTCGGCTATCTCTATGCGCTGTCGCGCTACAACGAGACCTATCTCAACAACGTCGACAATGTGAAGGCGCAGCGCGCGCTGGACGTGGTGTCGGTGGGCGGCACGCCGACGTGCCGGTCGAAGCTCGACGGCACCGATCCGGCCTGCGTGCCGATCGACATCTTCCGCGCCGACGGCATCACCAATGATCAGGCGCGCTATCTGTTCAGCCCGTCGAGTACCGCGGCGCGCAACACGCTCGAAGTGTTCTCGGGCTCGGTCAACGGCGACCTCGGCACCTTTGGCATCCAGAGCCCCTGGGCGACGCGCGGTGCGGGTCTCGCAGTCGGCCTGGAGCGCCGCCGCGAGACGCTCAACTTCACCGCGGACGCGGTCGCCAAGCAGGGCGGCAGCGCCGATGCGGACGGCTCGATCACGGTGAACGAAGCCTATGGCGAGCTCGAGCTGCCGCTGATCGCCGACAAGCCCTTCTTCCACGACCTGACCGTGAACGGCGGACTGCGCTATTCGGACTATACCAACCGCCAGGGATCGACCGCGACCGAATCGCACTACAAGGCCTGGACCTACAAGGCGGAGCTGACCTGGTCGCCGGTCGACGGCGCCCGCTTCCGCGCCAGCTACAATCGCGCGATCCGCGCGCCCAACATCAGCGAACTGTTCGGCGCGCGCGGCATCGGCAACGTCTCGCTCACCGATCCCTGCGCCGGCGCCACGCCCGACGCGTCCCTCGCGGCCTGCAAGCTGACCGGCGTCAGCGATGCGCAATATGGCCACATCATCCAGTGCCCGGCCGAGACCTGCAGCCAATCCTATGGCGGCAATCCGGCGGTGAAGCCCGAGGTGGGTGATACCTACACCTTCGGCGTGGTGCTAACGCCCAAGCAGTTGCGCGGCTTCTCGCTCTCGGTCGATTACTACCACATCAAGGTGAAGGGCTATATCAGCTCGGTCGCGCCCTCGCTGGTGGTCAGCCAGTGCACCTCGACCGGCGACCCCTATTATTGCGGGCTGTTCCACCGCGATCCGCGCTCGGGCGCGCTGTTCGGCACCGATGGCTATGTCGTCGGCAGCACGCTCAACACCGGCTATCTGCTCACCTCGGGCATCGACGTGGCGGCGGCCTATGCGACCCGGATCGGCAATCTCGGCAAGCTCGACGCCAACATCGTCGGCACCTGGCTGCAACAGCAGGTGCAGGAGCCGCTGCCCGGCCTCGGCAGCTATGACTGCAAGGGCTATTACGGCTATAGCTGCGGCCAGCCCAACCCGACCTGGCGGCATGTCGCGCGCCTGACCTGGACCGTGCCCGGCGAAAAGGCGACGCTGTCGCTCGCCTGGCGCCACTTCGCCAAGACGGCGCTGTCGACCTCCTCGACCAACGCCTTCCTCAGCGAGGCCGGCCCGATCAGCATCATCAACGCGACCATTCCGGCGACCGAATATTTCGACCTCGCCGCGACTGTGGTGCCCGCCAAGCAGCTGCAGTTCCGGATGGGTATCAACAATCTGACCGACAAGGCGCCCCCGGCCATCGCCTCGGGCGTGCTGGCGAGCTTCGGCAACGGCAACACCTATCCGGGCGTGTACGACCCCATGGGCCGCACGCTGTTCGTCGGTGCGACGCTGACCTTCTGAGGCCTCCCCCGGGGCCGGTGTTCCCGCGCCGGCCCCACCCCTCTGGAACGGCGGCGCGGGCCGCTCGTTAGCGGTAGTTCGCTCGTTCCAAAGGGTTTTCCACGCATGGCTTCTTCCCGCGATCCCGTTGCCCGCGCGATCGCGCCCACCAAGGCCGCGCCTGCCCTCGCGACCGGTGAGACGGCCGCCCTGCTGGCGGAGGCGCTGGCCTCGAACGACCTGTTCTTCGCCGCCACCGACGAACCCCGCGCGATCGCCATCGCGCATGCGCTGGCGGCCTTGGCGCCCGCGGCGACCGTGGTCTTCTGCCCCGGCAGCGACGCGCTGCCCGGCGATGCCGCCCCCGCCTCCCCTGCCAATGTCGGCGAACGCGTCGCCGCGTTGCGCCGCTTACGGCTGGCACAGGCCGAGGAGAAACGACCGAGGATCGCCTGCATCACTACTGGCGAGGCGCTCGCCCGTCTCTATCCGCCGCCGCACGCCTTCGAAGCCGCCCCGCCGCGGGTGACGACGGATGCGCCAATCGACCTGGCCGCGCTGTTCGAAACCTTGGTCGAAGCCGGCTATGTCGAGGACGAACGTGTCGACGAACCCGGCGAAGTCGCGCTGCGTGGGCAAGTGCTCGACGTCTACCCCGCCGATGCCGAGGAACCACGCCGGATCGAAGTCGCCGATGGCACTGTCGTATCGCTGCGCAGCTATGATCCCGGCACCCAGCGCACCACCGGCGATTGCGAGGCGCAGGAGCTGGGCCGCGTCTCCGAACCCCCGCTCGGTAAGGACGGCGTGCCGCTTACCGCGCATCTGCCCGGCGCGCTGTTGGCGATCGAGCCCGCGGCGGAGGACCGGCGCGCGCGCTTTCTCGCGCTCGCCGCGGATTCGCACCGCCGTCGCCCGAGCCGCGCCTTGCGCGACGTGTTGGACGACAAGCAATGGCAGGCCGCGGCCAAGGACCATCCGTCGCTGGCACTTGCCGCCGCCGGTGATGCCCCGCCCCGCTTCATCGAAGGTCGCGCGCCCCTCCGCGCCTTCGCCCGGGCCGCGCGCGAGGCGATGGCGGCAGAGGCGCGCGTCGTGTTGTTGGGCAGCGCCCGTGACCTGCGCTTCCTGCGCAGCCGGGTCGCTGCGGTACTGAAGACCGAACTGCACGACGTGCCCGATTGGGCCGCACTGCGGGACCTGCCGGCAGCGACCGTCGCGCTGCTGGAGGCACCCGTCGATCGCGGCTTCCGGCGGGAAGGGATCCTCGCCATCGCCGCTGCCGATCTTCTCGGCAGTCGTGCCGAACGCGACACTGCGCAAACCGGCCCCACCGATCCCACGCTGTTTGGCCAGACCGAGATCCGTCTCGGCGACCTCGTCGTCCACGAAGACCATGGCATCGCGGAGGTTACCGGACTCGCGCCGATGCCGGGCGAAACCGAGGCGGGGGGCGATGCGATCGCGCTCACCTATGCCGATGGCGGCGTGCGGCTGGTACCGGTGGCCGAGGCCGAACGGCTGTGGCGCTATGGCGGCGATGCCGATGCGGTGGCACTCGACAAGCTCGACGGCTCCAGCTGGCAGAAGCGACGCGGCGCAATCAATCTCGCCATTGCCGAGACCGCGCGGGGCATGATCGCACTTGCCGAAGAGCGCATGCAGCTAACCGCTCCGGTTCTTTCTCCCGACACGGCCGCATATGAGCGGTTTGTCGCGGGCTTCGCGTACACCGAAACGCGCGATCAGGCCCGCGCGATCGAAGCGGTGCGCAGCGACCTCGCGGCCGGTAGACCGATGGATCGCCTCGTGATCGGCGATGTCGGCTTCGGCAAGACCGAGGTCGCGTTGCGTGCGGCCGCCCTCGCGGCACTGGCGGGCTACCAGGTAGCAGTCGCCGCCCCTACGACCGTCCTCGCCCGCCAGCATCTCGAGACCTTTACCGAGCGGTTCGAGGGCACCGGCATCGAAGTCGCCGGCCTCTCCCGGCTGTCGAGCGCGGCGGACAAAAAGCGGGTCAAGGCGGGGCTCGCCGACGGGTCGATCCAGGTGGTGATCGGCACCGGCGCGGTCGCCGGCAAGGGCGTGGCCTATGACAAGCTCGCGCTCGTCATCATCGACGAGGAGCAACGTTTCGGCGCCGCGGACAAGGCCAAGCTGCGCGCACTCGGCGCTGGGCATGTGCTGACGCTCAGCGCGACGCCGATCCCGCGTACGCTCCAGGCGGCGCTGGTAGGCATTCAGCACCTCTCGGTCATCGCCACGCCCCCTGCCCGCCGCCAGCCGATCCGCACCGCAGTGGGCGTGTTCGACGAGGCGATGGTGCGCGCCGCGCTGCTCCGCGAGCGCAGCCGGGGGGGACAGAGCTTCGTCGTCGTGCCGCGGATCGAGGACATGGCACCGCTCGCCGACAAGATCGCGCGGCTCGTGCCCGAACTCGAACTGCTCCAGGCACATGGCAAGATGCCCGCCGCCGAGATCGACGATGCGATGGTCCGCTTCGGCCGCGGTGACGGCGACGTGCTGCTCGCCACCAACATCATCGAAGCGGGGCTCGACGTGCCGCGTGCCAACACCATGGTACTCTACCGCGCCGATCGTTTCGGGCTGAGCCAGCTCCACCAGCTGCGCGGCCGGGTGGGGCGCGGCAGCCGGCGCGGACAGGTGCTGCTGCTCACCGAACCCGACAAGCCGATCGGCGCGCGCACCCTCAAGCGGCTGCGCACGCTGGAAGCATTTGATCGGCTCGGCGCCGGCTTCGCGATCAGTGCGCAGGATCTTGATATGCGCGGCGCCGGCGACCTGCTCGGCGAGGCGCAGGCCGGGCACATGAAGCTGATCGGCGTCGATTTGTACCAGCATCTGCTCGAAGCCGCGCTGCGCACCGCTCGCGGCGAAACGGTCGAGCGGTGGACGCCCGAACTGCACCTGGGGCTTCAGGGCTGTCTGCCCGAGGTCTGGCTCCCGGACGAGGAACTGCGCGTGGGCTTCTACGTCCGCCTGGCGCGCGCCGAGGATGGTGCTGCCATCGACGCGTTGGAGGCGGAGCTGGAAGATCGCTTCGGCGCCCTCCCCGATGCTGCCGCGACCTTGCTCGCGATCGCCCGCGTACGCGCCCAGGCATCGGCGCTGCGGATCGCGCGGATCGACGCCGGCCCCGCCGCGATCGCCTTCACCCCGCGCGCGGACTTTGGCGGCGATGCGAATGCGGCGGGCCTCACCGCCAAAGGCGATAGGCTGTTGCTAGCCGAGCGGATCGACGATCCCGCCGCACGGCTGGCCCGGATCGAAACGGCACTGGAGGCGATGACGGGCGATTGACGCATTGTGCTGCCCCCTCCCCCGGCCTAGGCTGACCCTAGAAAACAAAACCGGAGAGGAATGGCGCTATGATTCTGCCCGTCCTGCTGCTGATGCTCCAGACCACCCCGGCCTTCAACGCCGAGGAGGAGATCATCGTCGTCTCGCGCCAGTTGCGCATGATCAAGGTCGACCTGAAGACCGACAGGCGTGACCACGGCATCAGCCTGCGCAGCTGTCGTATCCTGCGCGGCTCGGGCCATAGTGACCTCGATGCAATCCCATGCGGCGTCGCCGAGCAGTGCGTCGAGGATGGGGTAGCTTCGCGACGCGTGCTGAAGGATTGCGTCGAGGACAAGTCGACCGATCGGATCAATGCGGTGCTGGCCGCTCGTCGCGCCCTGCACGAGGGCTGACAGCGCTCAGCCTTTAGCGCCGAATCCGGGCGGACCTTAGTCGCGTCTGGCGGGCGTCAGGCGCAGCGCGGGCGCCAGAGTGTACACTCGGTGCCTCACCGCGCCGACCGCTCCGCGCTCAGCCGCGACATCAGGATCGCCGCCCGCTTGGGCTGACGGCGGATGCTGGCAAGGTCGACCGTCTCGCCCGGCGCATGGTCGCCGGTGCTGTAAGTCCCGAGCCCCGCCAGGCTGTCGACGTCGGCGGCGACGAACGAGATGTCCCCCGCCCCGCGCTTGAGCGGATCGAGAGCCGGCATCTCCGGCAGCCCAAGGTCACGATTGACCCCGTTCAGCGCCGCCAGCAGCGCGCGGTTACCCTCGGTCGGCGCCATCGCCGGATAGCCCTCGCCGAAGCTGATCGTCGCGTCGGTGCCCGGCGCGTGCGCGGCGACGATCTCTTCCATCTTGGCCTTCACCCGCGCGGTCTGCTCGGGGCTGAGCGTGCGGAAGTCGCCGGTGGCGATCGCGGTGGCGGGAATGATGTTGGTTTTTCCCGCGGCCGCTGCATTGCCGCTCTCGTCGATGGTCGCGCGGGCACCGCCGGCGATGACTCCGGTGTTGAAGGTGAGGTTGGGCTCGGGCAGTTCCTTGCGGAATGCGGCGAGAATACGCGCCAACTCGTTGATCGCGCCGTCGCCGAATTCGGAACCGAAGATCAGCGAACTGTGGCCGGTCTTGCCGGTGGCGGTGATCCGCCAGTCGATTGCGGAGCGCCGCGCGATCGACCCCATGTCGCGGCCGCCGTCGATCACCAGCCCCTCGAAATCGAGCGCGACATCGGCGCGCTTGCCGGCGGCGATCAGGTCGGCGCGGGCGATGCTGTGCGGGCTGCCCGACTTTTCCTCGTCGCCGGTCAGCACAATCTCGATATTGGCCGCCTTGAGCGTGCCGGCGGCCTGCATCGCCCGGAGCGCGGCGAGCATCACCACCATGCCGCCCTTGTCGTCCCCTGCCCCGGGACCTTCCGCCAGATTGCCCTTGCGCACGAATTTCTGAAAGGGGGAGTCGGGTTCGAACACGGTGTCGAGATGGCCGATCAGCAACAGCCGTTTGGTGCCGGGCTTGCCGCCATGGACCGCGATCAGATGACCCGCACGCTGCACCGCATCCATCGGCTTCCATGTTACCGTGAAGCCCAGCGGCTCCAACTCCGCACGCATTCGCTGGCCTATCTTGGTGACGCCGGCGAGGTTCAGCGTTCCGCTGTTCTGATTGACCAGCGCCTCGAGCAGCTTGACCGACCGGTCATAGTCGGCGTCTACAGTCCGGGCCATTGCCGATTCGGTCGTCGTAAGCCGCTGGGCGGCGGCGGGGGCAATAGCGGCCGCCCCCAGCACCAGCGTTACGGCAAGGCGAGAGAAGCAAGACAGATCGGTCACCGGCGGCCCTTTGCGTAAGGGGACCGTCAAACCACGCTCGCAACGTGCGAGCAAGTCGGTTCGGCTGATTTACGAAAGCTGGCGGGCGAGATCGGCGAGCAGGATGCGGGCGACAGGCTGGTCACCATCATCCTCGATGTCCAGGCTGCCGCGGACGGGCATGCGCCCATGGCGATGCCGCAGCAGGCTACGTGCAAGGCTGTGGCCGGCGATCAGTGCCTGCCGGAGATCGGGCAGTTCGCGCCGCTCGGCAGTGTGGGGGTAGTGGTCCGGGGTGCAGAGGCGGAAGCGATAAGCGGGCATACGTCGATAATGCCCACGCCTTCAACAAGTTGCTGCCGGTTGATGTATATTATTGTTGCGGTTGGTGCAGGTGCTCGTCCGGGGTCGCCAGCGTCGGCTTGATGCACCGAGACCCGCACGTCCTTTCTCCACTCTCTCTATTCAAAGAAGAGAACTCGGTGCCTGGTTAGAGGGTTTATTGAGTTGTTACGGAGTTACGCGATGCCTTGGATCGGTCGAATCGCGGCGACTCCACGATTCGCGCAAAAGGCGCGTTCCCATTGTGTCGAGGATCCGTTCCCGGAAGGTCGACGGTACCGTTCCCGAAAGGTCGATAGAGGGTTCCGGAAGGGTCGATACCTGTTCCCGAAGGATCGAAGGGTGGTGCCGCAGACCCGATTTACGATGCGTTTCGCGCTGCCCGATCACGAGGTTGAATCAGTTGTGGGGTAGCTGTGGATAAAGTGGTTCAAACCTGCGCCCCGAAGGGCAGTGCTTTTAAGCCCCCCCCATCTTCGCCCGACACTTCGGGAACGGATCGGGTGCCGCGCCGCCCCATCGGTCAGCGCAACTGGTGCTTGTTGCGGACGTGCCACTGGCGCACAAATCCGAGAAAGGCGTTTTGATAGTTGGCTGGCGTCCGTGCCGGATCCGCCTCTACCCAGTCGCGAAACTGGCGGTGCAGATCCTGATAGTCCCAGCCGGGGCATTCGCGTCGGGCCTGTTCCAGCGTTGCATCGGTCAGCATGCCGCTGGTCCCGCGCGTCGCCAGGCCGGTGACCGTTCGGCGAAGCAGCGCGCGCGCTTCGGCGCCGAGCGGTTGCGGCTCGGCTTCGTCGGGCTGCTTGGCGGACGGCCCGACCGGCTCCACCGGTGCGGGCGAAGGGGTGGGTCGAATCTCCCCCTCCCCGCGACGCCGCATCCGCAGGCTCGGCTCGCGTTTGCCCGCCGGCGTTTCCAGCGACAGCGTGTAGCCCGGCAATTCGTCGCGCTCGACGATTTTGCCGATCTCGAACTTGAAACGGCGATACTGGCCTTCGGCGCCCGATTTCTCGAACAAGGTCGGCATCGAGATCGCGAAGCCCGCCTCCCCTGCCCCGCCGGCATGCTTGCGCGCAACCTTGTAGAGCCAGCGCTCACGCCCGCCGGTGAGGTCGAAATAGGCACGGTCGATCGACAGCACGCCGCCGTTCATCAGCACGCCTTCGTAAAACCAGCTCGACAGCTCGATCGTCATCCCGCGCGAGCGTTCGGTGCGCTCGTCGACGAGCTGGGTCCAGCCGTCGAGCCAGCTGAACGTCGCCTCGCGGCGGTTCTCGGCGCGGATATTGGTCTTGATCGTGGTGGCCACCAAGCGGTCGAGTGACTGTCCGAGGAGCTCATAGGCGCGCCCCGTGGTCGGCCGACCGATCGCGCGGAGCAGGTCGTAGGGCATCAGGTGGAGCTTGCGCGGAATGTCGTTGCGCCCGCGCCGGGCCATGTCCGCGAGAACGCTGGCGCAGTAGATCAGGATGTCGGCATCCCAGATCGTCGCCATGCCGTAGTCGGGATTGGCGGAGACATGGACCCACAGCTTGCCGTCCGGGCTCTTGTAATCGATCGGCTTCATCCGCTTGGTCTTGGCCAGGCTGAAGAAGGGGCGCTCCATCATCTCGCGCTGATCGCGCAGCGGCATGTCGGCGAGATAGGGGAGGAACAGGTCGAACTGTTCGGGGATCGACTGGCGATCGGCCTGGGTCATGAAGCCTCTGGGAGCAGGGTGGGGGAGGGGCGTTTCCTCGGGGAAACGAAGGGCGATGCCGGTATCGCGAAACGGATCGGAGGACAGGGCGCGCAAAGCGGGAAGGGGGTTTCCCCGGGGAAACGGTCGCCCGATGCGACGCCGTCGTTTCCCCGGGGAAACATGCTCATGGCTGAAGCCCGCGGCCTTCGCGCTCGAGCTGGTCTAGCGCATCGCGGAAGGCGTTGACCAGATGATCGCGGCTGGCGCCCGAGCCGGCGTGGAGGCGCACGGTCACGCCCTGGCGGTTCACCGACAGCACGCTCAACGCCATGCGTCCGCTCGGCATCGACCATTGGTACAGCTCGTCGGCGACCTGCGGACCCGACGGTGCGGCGAGCAGCCGGCGCAACACATCGGCGGCGGCGATCGGCGCAAGCCCGCGCGCGCGGCGATCGCCCTGCTCGCGGCAAAGCGCCTTCGCCTCGGCGAGGATCGCCTTGGCTGCAGTCTTATCGTCCAGCGCCTGGGCGAGCGGATAGGCGGGCTTGAGCAGCACGTCGGCGGGGGAGGCGAAGGCGGCGATCACCGCGTCGGGAATACCCGCCACCTTGATCATCTTCGACAGCCAGCCCTTGGAGAGCTTCAGCCGCTCGGCCATGCGGGTGAGGTGGTTGCCGTAATGCGCCTTGAGCGCCTCGGCATAGTTGCGCGCGCGCTCGAGGTCCGACACGTCCTTGCGGGCGCGATTCTCAAGGTCGGCAAGGCGGAAGGCGGCCTCGTCGTCGAGCTGGGCGACCTGCGCCACGAACTGCATGTCGGGATAGCTGTGGGCGCGCAGCCACGAGATGGCGAAATGCCGCCGCGTGCCTGCGATCACTTCGAAGTCGTGGTCGGGGTCGCCCTCGATCCGGCGGACCACGGCGGGGACCTTCTGGCCGTTCTCCGCGACGATCGAGTCGATCAGCTCGCGGACATTCTCCTCGTTGAGATCCGCATAGACGCGGGCATTGCCCGGCCAGATCCGCACGCGCGACGGGTCGAGCAGCAGCTGGGTGACCTGCCGCACCTCGCCGGATGCCACGCGCGCCAGCGCCGACTCGCGGCCGAGCAGCGTCGTGCCGCGTGTGCGGGAAAGCCGGGGCGCCGGCTCCAGCTCGGCAGAAGAGGGGGGGAGGGGGGCAGGCGCGGAGGTCGCCGGAGCGGCCGCTTCCGCCGCGGCTTCCTCGGCGAGCAGATCGGCGAGATAGTCCTTCTGGGTACGTGCCACGGTTCAGCCCTTCTGCCCGAGTGCGGTGCTGCGCTCAGGCCGCTTCATTGACGACATCCTCTTCGCTGGCCGGCGCGACCCGGCCCCAGTTGCGGCGGACCAGCGCCTCGACCTGGCCCAGCGCCTCGTCGAGATTGGCCTTGCACCGCTTGTGGGTGCGCGCGGTGCCGATCGGGCGATCCAGCTCGTAGATCGTCATCATCCGCATCGCCGCGTGGCTGATCTCGGCGGATTCGAGGATCGGCACCGGCAGCAGCGCGGGCCCGAAGGCCTGTTCCATGATCTGGCGGACCATGGCATGGCTGGGATCGTTGCCGTCGAACTTGGAGCAGATCAGCCGGACGAAGTCATATTGTACGTCGATGCCTGCTTCGGTCAGCTGGTGGAGCACCTGGTCCATCATCGAGAGGAACTGGACGGTGGAGCAGAAATCCGGCGTCGTCGCCGCCAGCGGCACCAGCAGCGCGTTGGCCGCCTGCATCACCGCGAGGCTTATCGTGCCGAGCGCGGGCGGCGGATCGAGGATCACCACGTCATAGTCGCGGGCAAGATCGTTCAAACCCGCCTTGAGCTTGCGGAAGCGCGTGGCGAGGATCGAACCGCCATCGGCACCCGCGGCGGCGAGCTCATACTCGACGTCGAACAGCTCGAGGTTCGACGGGATCAGGTCGACATTGGGCCAGGGCGTCTTCTTGACCGCATAGAGCAGGTCGGCCTGGGTCGGGTCGATCGACAGATAGGGGTAGAGCGTCTCTTCGCGGGTGATGTTGAAATGCGGGTTGAAGCCGAACAGCGTCGTTGTAGTCGCCTGGCTGTCGCAATCGACCACGAGCACGCGATAGCCCTGCACCGCGAAATAGTGCGCGAGGTGGGTGGTGACCGTTGACTTGCCGACGCCGCCCTTGAAATTCTGCACCGCGATGATCGCCGGGACGTCAAGCGGCGCACGGGCAGGGGAGGCTCCCAGCGCCTGCCGCATGTTGAGCAGTTCCTCCACGGTGTAGCCCGGCCGCCGGCCGTTCTCGCTCGGGGGAGGCGGAGGGAGGCGCCCATCGTCCTCAGCCATGCGAATGCGGTTGGTGGAGCAGCCGAGCAGTTGCGCCGCTTCGGCGATGCCGAAGCGAACATGGAGTCCCTTGCGGCTTTCGGGTAGGAACGCCTTGCGGCGCAATCGTTCGATCATGCGCTCGCCGGCGTCGGCAAGCTCGCTGATCCGGTCGATATCTGAATGCATTCTTGCCTCGCCCCGCGCAGTTGAATGAGAGTTACGGGACATATCTCATATTTCGTTCAAACCGGCAAGGTTGGCGCCGAAACGGCGCAACTATCGGGTCGCGCGATTGTTATCACGTTGGATGAGGACTATATTCGGACCGATAATGGTCTGAAAATACATCGATAAGGGTCGGAGACCGAGATGCGCTACACCGAACAGGTCAAGCCTGTCAGCTATTTGAAGGCCAATGCTGCGGACGTGTTGCGCGGGCTGGCCGAGGGCGGGGCACCGCTGGTGATCACCCAGAATGGCGAGGCGCGCGCCGTGCTGCAGGATGTGGCAAGCTATCAGGCGACGCAGGAAACGCTGGCGTTGCTCAAGCTGATGGCGCTGGGAACGCGCGATGTAGAGGCCGGCCGCGTCACCCCCGCGCGCGATGCGATCGCCCGGTTGCGCAAGGGCAGCCCCAACAGCGCAGCATGAGCGGACGCTATACCGTTTATCTCACCGACGGCGCCGAAACCGACCTGGCGGAGATCCATGGCTGGATCGCTGCCAACCGGTCGTCCGAACAGGCGGAGGCGTTTCTCGATGCGATGCTGGCGAAGGTGGATAGCCTTGAGGCGTTCCCAGACCGCGGCAGCGTACCCGTCGAACTCGATGCGCTGGGCATCCGCGAGTTTCGCCAATTGGTGGCACCACCCTATCGGCTGATCTACCGCGTGATCGTCGATCACGTCTTCGTGTTTCTCATCGCCGACGGACGACGCGATTTCCAGGCGCTGCTCGAGCGCCGCCTGCTCTCGGCCTGAGCCCGGTTCAGCCGTGCGACCAGCCGAACTGGCCGGCGGCAATCGCGGCCTGGGTGCGGTTGCGGACGTTGAGCTTGCGCATCACTGCGGTCATGTGGACCTTCACCGTCGCCTCCGCCATGCCGAGCTCATAGGCGATCTGCTTGTTGAGCAAGCCCGAATGAACGCAGCGCAGCACCTGCATCTGCGTGGGGGTGAGGCGCGGCGATGCCGTGATTTCGGCGCCGGTGCGTTCCATCTGCTTTGCTTGAGTCGCGGCTTGCATGCCATCCTCCCAGACCGATCCGTTTCGAGGCGTTGCCTCCAGATTCGTTAACGTTAACGTAGGCGAACTTGTAGGACAGGTTCAAGAGGAAATTTGTGCCGTAGGGCGGCACAGCTCGTTTCGGCTGGCAATTCCGCACCTCCCCGCATAAACCTGTCCTATAAGTCGCCGGGTGTTGCCGGTGCGCAACAGGGGAGGGGCATGGCAGCAGCAGCCCGACGCGCGGGGCGGTGAACCAGCCGCGATTATCCGATCACGCCTACGCGGCGATCGTCGAACTCATCAAGTCGGAGGATCTCGAGGTCGGCGCGAGGCTGCCCTCGGAGGCACGGCTGGCCGAGATGTGCGGCGTCTCGCGCGCGATCGTCCGCGAGGCGCTGGTGCGGCTCGGCTCGGACGGAATCACCGAGGTGCGGCGAGGCGCCGGCTCGTTCGTGAAGGGGCGGCCGTCGGAGCGGCTGGCGGCGTTCATGCCGCTGGCCGAGCTGCCCGCGACGCTCGGCAGCTACGAAGTGCGCTTCGTGCTGGAGACGGAGGCGGCACGGCTCGCCGCCGTCCGGCGTACCGCCGAGCAGATGGCGGTGCTGGAAGCCGCGCTGGCGGACCTGCGCGCGGCGCTGCTCTCCAGTGCGCCGGCGCATGTCGAGGACCGCGAACTCCACCGCGCGATAGCCGATGCTACCGGCAATCTCGCCTTCCAGCAGGCGTTCGACGCGCTGTGGCCCGATGTCGAGAAGGTGATGCAGGCGGGCGTCGACATCTCCCGGTCGCGCTCGGCAGACGTGATCGCGGTGATGCTCCACGAGCATGAGGTGATTGTCGATTCGATCCGCGCCCAGGATCCCGAGCGCGCCGCGCTGGCGATGCGCTGGCACTTGGGGGAGGGGCGCCGCCGGCTCATGCCCTGAGTGCGGGCTGCTCCAGATAGGCGAGGACGCGGTCGCACAGTGTGGCGGGGGGCAGGGTCGCGGGCAGGATTAGCACGCCCTCGTCGGGTTGCGGCCGCTCCAGCGTCTCCAGCTGGCTGTCGAGCAGGCTGGTCGGCATGAAATGCCCCGGGCGCGACGACATGCGGGCGAGGAGCTGCGCGCGATCGGCCTCCAGCAGCACGAACTGCACGGCGCCGGGTATCTCGGCGCGCAGCCGGTCGCGATAGACGCGCCGCAGCGCCGAGCAGGCGGCGACCGACACCCCGCAGGTGTCGATCGACGCGGCCACCGCCGATCCGATCCGATCGAGCCAGGGCCAGCGGTCCGCATCGGTGAGCGGGGTGCCGTCGCGCATCTTCACCACCGCTTCGGCGGAGTGGAAGGCATCGCCCTCCAGAAACACGCAGCCTAAGGCCTCGGCGAGCATCGCGCCAAGCGTCGACTTGCCGGAGCCGCTGACCCCCATCACGATCACGGCCGCAGCGGCAGGCGATCGGGCAGGCAGGTCGGACATGGGCAGGCTCCGGAATAAGGGGCAGCCTCTCTTGTGAAAGGCTGCAGCGATGCTGAAAACTACGACCTTGGTCGCAGATGCCGCCAGCCCTTCAACGGGTTAGCCCATGCAATCAAGAACTAAGCCGATAATGGGGATGGATATGCGCTGCTTTCTGGCCGGTCTGCTCGTCGCAACTTCGCTCACCGCACCCGCGCTGGCGCAACATGCCTCGGTGTTCCCCACCGCGCCGGACGAGCCGCGTGCCGTGACGGTGAAGGCGCGCGGCGACGGCAAGGCCGATGATACGGCAGCGATCCAGAAGGCGCTCGACGACGCGCGCGATGCCTCGCGGCACGGCCTCGTCTTCCTGCCCTCGGGTCGCTACCGGATCAGCCGCACGCTGGTCGTGCCCGCAGGCGTGCGCGTCTACGGTGTCGGGCCGACACGGCCGACGATCCTGCTGGGTGCGAGCACGCCGGGCTTCCAGCAGGGCGTCTCGACGATGATCATATTCGGCGGCGACGATCAATATGCGGTCGGCAAGGTGCCGGTGCCCGTCCCCAATGTCGTGCCGCGCGACAAGATCGTGCGGGATGCCAATTCGGGCACCTTCTATTCGTCGATGAGCAATGTCGACATCGAGATCGCCGAAGGCAATCCCGGCGCGGCGGGCGTGCGCTTCCGCATGGCGCAGCACGCCTTTCTCAGCCACATGGAGTTCCGCCTCGGCAGCGCCTTTGCCGGGGTCTACCAGGCCGGCAACGTGATCGAGAAGGTGGCGTTCAAGGGCGGGCGCTACGGCATCGTCACCGAAAAGACCTCGCCCGCCTGGCAGTTCACGCTGATCGACGCGCAGTTCGACGGCCAGCGCGAGGCGGCGATCCGCGAGCATGAGGTGGACCTGACGCTGGTCAACGTCGCGATCCGCGACACGCCGGTGGGGATCGAGATCGACCGCGGCTATTCGGACTCGCTCTACGGCAAGGACGTGCGGTTCGAGCGCGTCTCCAAGGCGGGCGTGGTCATCTCCAACGAGGACAGCGCCTTCACCCAGATCGGCTTCGACAATGCAGTGGCGGTCGACAGCCCGGTCTTCGCCCGCTTCCGCGACAGCGGCAAGACGGTGGCGGCGAAGGGCAGGGCCTACCGGGTCGGCGCCTTCTCCTATGGCATGAAGGTGCCCAAGCTGGGCGAAATGGGGAAGACGGACCTCCAGGCGGAGATCCAGCCGCTGGCGAGCGCGCCTGCGCGGCGCGAACTGGCGGTGCGCACGCTGCCGCCGATGGCCGAGTGGGTCAATGTCCGCAAGCTGGGGGTGAAGGGCGACGGCACCACCGACGACACCGCCGCGCTGCAAAAGGCGATCGACGGCAACCGCGTGCTCTATCTGCCGATCGGCTTCTACAAGGTCACCGATCGCCTCAGACTGCGCCCCGACAGCGTGCTGATCGGTCTGCACCCGGCGACCACGCAGCTGTACATCCCCGACGACAACCCGGCGCATCGCGGGCTGGGCACGGTCATCCCGATCCTCGAGACCCCGCAGGGGGGCGACAACATCCTTTCGGGCCTTGGCCTGTTCACCGGCCGGGTGAACCCGCGCGCGTCCGCGGTGCTGTGGCGGTCGGGGGCGAACAGCCTGATGCAGGACGTCAAGATCATGGGCGGCGGCGGCACCCCCACTGCCGACGGCAAGCCGCTCGGCTCCCTGCAGGGGCGCAGTGGCGACCCTGTCGCCGAAGGGCACTGGGACGCGCAATATCCGAGCATCTGGGTGACCGACAATGGCGGCGGCACCTTCACCGATGTGTGGAGCCCCAACACCTTCGCCCAGGCCGGCTTCTACGTCAGCAACACCAGCACGCCGGGCCATGTCTACGAGATGTCGGTGGAGCATCATGTCCGCAACGAGTTCGTGCTCGACAATGTGGCGAACTGGGAGTTCCTCGCCCCGCAGACCGAGCAGGAAGTCGGCGACGGTCCCGACGCGGTGTCGTTGGAGATCCGCAACTCGCGCAATTTGCTGTTCGCCAACTATCATGGCTACCGCGTCACCCGCAGTTACCATCCGGCGAAGAGCGCGGTGAAGCTGTTCAACTCCTCGGACATCCGCTTCCGCAACGTCCATGTGAACGCCGAGAGCGGCTTCGCGGCGTGCGACGACGAGGGCTGCGGCACCTTCCTGCGCGTCAGCAAATATCCGTTCGACAATGCGATCGAGGACGTGACGGGCAAGAAACTGGTCCGCGAGCGTGAGTTCGCGCGGTTGGACGTGGGCGCGGTCGAGCGGCAGGTGGCAGAGAAGCCCGCTCCGGCCAAGGTCGAGAAGCTGGAGGACGGCTTCTACTCGATCTCGGGCGCGACGGTGGACGCGCAGGGCCGGCTCTACTTCATCGATCGCCGCTTCCAGCGCATCCAGCGCTGGACCGAGGCCAAGGGGCTGGAGATCATCCGCGACCATGCGCTCGATCCTGTGAACCTGGCGGTGGATGCCTCGGGGCATCTGCTGGTGCTCTCGTCGCTGGGCGCCAAGGGCGCGGCCTATTCGATCGATCCCGATGGCCCGCGCGACCAGCTGACCCGCATCGAGCCGACGCCAATCAGCGCGAGCGCGGGCGCCAGGACGCTGCTGCCGGTCAACTGGTGGGCGAACGGCGAATTCCGCGACCAGCTCAACCAGCAAACCTACCAGTTCACCACCATGGCCGAGCTGTTCGCCAAGGAAGCGATAGAGCCAAAGACACAGGCCTATGTCTCGCCCGACGGCAGCGTCGCGCTGCCCGCCTTCCGGGTGTGGCAGCAGGGGCCGATCGACCATGTCGGCTGGCGCTGGTCGCACGCGCTCAACGCCAACGGGCTGGTCGGCGGCAAGCCGGGCGAGCGGCTGTTCGTCACCAACGGGTCGGAGAACATCACCTACACCGGCACGGTGGGGCCGGCGGGCACGCTCATCAACCTCAAGCCCTTCGCCAATCGCGGCGGCGAGAGCGTCGCGGTGGCACCCGACGGCCGCGTCTATGTCGCGAACGGGCAGGTGTTCGTTTACGGCCCGGACGGCAAGGAAGTCGGCCGGATCGACGTGCCTGAGCGGCCGCTGCAGATTCTGTTCGGCGGGGAGGGGAAGCGCACGTTGTTCATCCTCACCCATCACGCGCTCTACGCCGCGCGCCCCTGAGCGGCCGCACCCGGGCGTCTACCACCTATGTCGTAGATGCCTGCGGCGCCGCGCAGGTCTAGCGTCGCATCATCATTGCCACGGGTCGGATAACGCCCGGAAAACATTGGAGGGGTTCGTCGGATGAAAGCCATTCTCACGTCGCAGCTGCGCCTTGGCGGCGCGAGCCTGATCGCGCTCGTGGCCATGGGAATGGCCAGCGCGGCCAGCGCCCAGACCACGGCCGACCCTGTGCCCGCCGCCGAAGTGCCGCAGGCCGACGCGACCCCGCAGGCGGACCAGAACGACCAGATCGTCGTCACCGGGTCGCGCATCGTCGCCAGCGGCTTCACCGCGGCGACGCCGACCACGGTGATCGGTGCCGAGCAGATTGCCGCCAACGCGCAGCCCAACCTGTTCAACACCATCGCCCAGCTGCCGTCGCTGCAGGGCTCGACCGGCTCGTCGACCGGCACGTTCAGTACCTCCAGCGGCACGCAGGGCCTCAGCTCCTTCTCGCTGCGCGGACTGGGGCCGATCCGCACCCTGACCCTGCTCGACGGGCAGCGCGTCGCCGCCGCGAACGTCAGCGGTGTGCCGGACATCAGCCTGTTCCCGCAGCTGCTGGTCAAGCGCGTCGACGTGGTCAATGGCGGCGCCTCGGCCACCTATGGCTCGGACGCGGTCGGCGGCGTGGTCAACTTCATCACCGATACCCGCTTCACCGGCTTCAAGGCCAATGTACAGGGCGGCATCACCACCTATGGCGACAACAAGCAGATCCTGGCGCAGGGCGCCTGGGGCGGCGCCTTCGCCGGCGACAAGCTGCATCTGATCGTCAGCGGCGAATATGCCCATGACGGCGGCGTCGGCCCCGGCGACTTCGGTACCGACCTCGCGCGCAGCCGCGACTGGTACAAGGCGACGACGCTGCTCAACACCGGCATCACCAACAATGGTTCGCCGCAGCTCGTCTACAGCGACTATGCGCAGCCTTACCAATATGCGCGCTACGGCCTGATCAACAACGGTCCGCTCCAGGGCATCGCCTTCGATGTCAACGGCAACCCGTACAATTTCCAGTACGGCTCGAACGGCCAGCCCCTTGGCAACGGCCGGGTGAGCAACTGCTATCCGGGCAACAGCTTCTGCGTCGGCGGCGACCTCACCGGCGCCCCGGGCTCGGGCGCGTCGCTCGTCTCCAAGCTCCAGCGCGTCGTCGGCTATACGCGGATCGGCTATGACTTCGCCCCGGGCAACGAGTTTTACGGCACGCTCAACATCGGCCAGGTCAAGACCAACAATCAGCCGAGCCCGGGCTATAACCGCCCGAACCTCACCGTGCAGTGCGCCAACCCCTATCTTCCGCAGCTGGTCCGCGACCGCTGCGCGACGGCGGGCATCACCCAGTTCAACTTCGGCACCAGCAACGGCGCCTTCCCCGATCCGCAGGTCTATACCGATCGTCGCCAGTATCGCGGCGTGCTGGGTGCCAAGGGCAAGTTCTCGGCCGCGGGCGGCGAATGGAACTACGACGCCTATTACGAGCATGGCGTGACGATCGCGGACATCAACGTCCACGATATCGTGCTGCAGAACCGCTATGTTGCCGCGACCAATGCGATTGCGCTCAACGGCGCGATCGTCTGCGCCGATCCGGTGGCACGCGCCGCGGGCTGCCAGCCGATCAACGTCTTCGGCGGCTTCGCGCCGTCGGCGTCGGCGCTCGCCTATGTGACGCCGGCAGCCGGACCGTACCAGCACACCAAGCTGACCCAGGACGTGGTGAGCGCCAATATCTCGGGCAATCTGTTCGATCTCTGGGCCGGTCCGCTCAGCATCGCGGTGGGCGGCGAATATCGCCGCGAATTCTACCGGGTGAACGCCGATCCGTACGGCGCCGGCGCGACCACCCCCAACAGCAGCGCCTATCCGGCGGATCCGCTGCTTAACCAGGCGCAGGGCAGCAACTGGGCCGCGGGCAACTACAAGAACGGCAACGGCAAATATTCCGTCTACGAGTTCTCCGCCGAAGCCAATCTGCCTCTGCTCGACAGCGAGAGTCTGGGCCGCGCCAATCTGAACGGCGCCGCGCGCTATACCCATTACAGCACCTCGGGTTCGGTCTGGGCGTGGAAGATTGGCGGCACCTGGGCGACGCCGATCGACGGCATCCGCCTGCGCGCGGTGACCTCGCGCGACGTCCGTGCGCCGAACCTTTCCGAGCTGTTCGCCGCGCCGACGGTGACCACGCTGCCCAACTTCAACGACCCGTTCCGCAACGTCGCGGTACAGGCGTTCCAGAACACGGTGGGCAATCCCAACCTCAAGCCCGAGATCGCGCGCAACACCGAAGTCGGCATCACCCTCGCCAATCCGCATTGGCTGCCGGGCCTCAGCCTGTCGTTCGACTATTACACGATCAAGCTGGGCGGCGTTGTCTCGACGCTGTCGCCGGACCAGATCGTCCGCTTCTGCTTCGAAGGCAACCAGGCTTTCTGCGGCGGCTTCGTGCTCAACAGCCCGACGCAGGGCGGCAATTTCATCAACGTCCAGCCGTTCAACCTGGCGAGCTGGAAGACCAGCGGTTTCGACATCGAGGCTAGCTATCGCTGGCAGCGCCCGCTGGGCCTGCCGGGCAACTTCACCGTCCGCGCGCTCGGCACGCATGTGAACGAGTTCCTTGTCCGCGCCGGCATCGCCGGGGTTGCGACGCAGGACAATGCCGGCGCCAATACCGGCGCGACGCCCGACTGGAAGTGGCTGGCCGTCCAGACCTACGACACCGACACGTTCAGCCTGCTTGTCCAGGAGCGCTGGTTCTCGGACGGGGTGTTCAGCAACCAGTATATCGAGTGCCAGAGCGGCTGCCCGGTCTCGACCGGCAACTACACGACGGTCAGCCGCAACTTCATGCCCGGTGCCTTCTATGTGGACGTCGGCGGCTCGTACAAGGTCACCCGCGGGCTGGAGGGCTATTTCAAGGTCGACAATCTGTTCAATGTCGATCCCGCCCCGTCGCCGCAGACCAACACCGGCCTCGACGTGAACCCCGCGCTCTACGACACGATCGGCCGCACCTATCGGATCGGCGTGCGCCTGAATTTCTGATCCTTTCGTCCCCCCGACGATCTCCTGGTCCCGGCCGCAAGGTCGGGACCTTTGTTTTGTGCGGAAACCCAAACGGTCGCGGGCGTTGAGGGCGAGCGCGCAACGCTGCGCCCCCATCAACGGAGACGAAGCATGACCGATACCATCCAGGATGCCACCAAGACCGTATCCAACGGCAAGACCGCGCTGACCGACGACATCCGCGCGCATTTCTCGGGCGATGCCCCGATCACCGAAAAGGCCAAGAGCTTCGCCAAGGCGCGGCCCTGGACCAGCGCTGCCTTCCTCGGCATCGCCGCGCTGGCGGTGCTGAACGGCGTGCGCGGCGTCCGCCCGTAACCATGCGGCGGTGGGGGCGTATCGTCCCCACCGCGGTATGTACGCTCTCTGTCATGCTGGAATACGCGGACTGGCAATCCTCCGACGGAGGGGTTATATACCGGTCGTTATGAAAACCGCAGCCTGTACCGTAGCCAAGGGTCGCCCCCGCGAGTTCGACGTCGATGAGGCGTTGACGGCGGCACTCCGCATCTTCTGGACCAAGGGCTATGAGGGTGCCTCGCTGACCGACCTTACCGAGGCGATGGGCGTCACCCGCCCGAGCCTCTACGCGGCGTTCGGCAACAAGGAATCCTTGTTCTGCAAGGCGCTCGACCTCTACGAGCGCGAGAAGATGTGCTATATCGGTCGCGCGCTCGAGGCCCCGACGGCGCGCGGTGTCGCCGAGTCGCTGTTGCGCGGTGCGCTGGAGCGCCAGCGCGACACCAGCGATCCCCGCGGCTGCATGGGCGTGATCAATTCGGTGGCCTGCGGTGCCGAGGCCGAGTCGATCCGCGAGGAAGTGCTCAAGCGCGGTGAAGCTGCCAAGCGCGCGATCGTCGAGCGGTTCGAACGCGCCAAGGCCGAAGACGATCTTCCCCCGCACGCCGATCCGGAGGGATTGACCTCCTATATCATCGCGCTGATCCAGGGCATCGCGCTGCAGGGAGGTGCGGGCACCAGCTGCGCCGATCTGGAGCGGCTCGTCCAGACCAGCCTGTCGATGTGGCCGGCGCGCTGAGCCGAAGCGGGCCGCCCACCAGGCCTTTCGATCAATCGTTGGGGACGGAAAGGGCGATGCCGGTCTTGCCGTCCTGCTGGGAAATGGCGAGGGATACCCGCCTGCCGCCCTTCTCGCCGGAGATCAGCGCCCCGTCGGGCATGCTGAGCGACTGGGGCAGTTTCCAGCCTTCCTTTGTCAGCGCGGCCTTATAGAAGCCGGCGACCTTGCCGACCGGATCCCGGGTCGCGAGTGTCACCATCTTGATCTTGCGGCCACCTGAATCGGTTTCCATCACCCCTTCGACCATCGCACCCGGATATAGCGGCGCATATGTCGGCATCGCCACCGCCGCCGCCGCGGCGCCCTGGATCGTCTTGATGCTGCCGTTCGCTGTCGTGATCGACGCGGTGCCGGCGCGCTCGTCGGTCGTGTAGGTGGTCCCGGCGATCGTCGAGGATTTCTCCTTGGCGCCGCAGGCGGTGAGCAGGATGGCGGCAACGAGAACGGCACGGCGCATCGGGAAAGGCTCCCACGAACGAGGCAATCCCCACGATTGGAACCCCTGGGCAATGGCTGCATAGCCTCTACCCGCGTGGCTGGCAAACCGCAGGAACCTCAGCAGCAGGGGCTGCAAAAGAAAACGTTTCGCTCGCGCAAAACAGTCTTGCGAGGAAAAATACCGGCCGGTATAAAAAGCCTGTTGACGCACCGCAGCGCGACTTATATACCGACTGGTATAGAAAGTGATCCGCCGCCCCTACGGGGTCGCGGGGCAGACGGAGACGCGGACATGCGCCAGCTTGCACGCAAGAAACGGGGTGAGCCCTAGGCTCTATCCGCGCATACCCAAATAGTAACTGGCGCTGCCGCACGGCAGATGGGCGGGGCGAGCGATCGCTGCGATCCATGGCTCGCAACCAACTGAATTCATCCCGGCACCCGGAACCGCAACAGGCGCTTTTCGGGAAGGCGGAGCCTTGCTCCCCGCCGGCGCAACCGAGGGAGAATGACATGGCTTATCTCGATCTCACCGACATGGCCGGCAACGCCGCCGCGCTCCCCGCCTTCCTCGCCGCCCCGCGCGAGGAAACCAAGCTGAGCGCGCTCGAATGGCAGGTCGTCGCGATCGCCCAGCGCGATCGCATGTCCTCGCTGGAGGCGCCGAGCCGCCTGTCGATCGCGTTCGGCGTGATCTTCGGGGGCGAGCGCGGCAACCCGCGGCTGGCCGATCCCAAGCTCGAGGCGCTGCGTCGCATCGCCGTCATCTCGTGGCACCGCGGCTTCCGCGTGCCCCAGTCCGAAATCCAGCGCTTTCACGCGGCCGGCTACACGCCCGGCCAGCTGGAGACGCTGCTCACCAGCATCAGCCGTGGTCGCGCGGCGATGAATCAGGGGAACCATCATGAATATGCACGCGCCCATTGAGGGCGAAGCGGTGGCGGAACGCCGCCCCAAGCGACTGCGCGCCTGGCAGAAGGCGGCCTTGGTCGTCGTGCCGGTGGGCGTGGTCGCCGCCGGCTTCAGCCTGAGCGGGCGGAACGCGCCTGCCGTGGCTGCACCGGCCGCACCCGTCGTCACCGTCGCCGCGCCGCTCGCGCGCGAAATCAACGAGTGGGACGAATATGTCGGCCGCTTCGAGGCGAGCCGCAGCGTAGAGGTGCGGCCGCGCGTGTCGGGCGCCGTCACCGCCATCCACTTCAAGGACGGCATGGTCGTGAAGCAGGGCCAGCTCCTCTTCACCATCGATCCCCGTCCGTTCACCGCCGCACTGGCCGAGGCCAAGGCGGGCGTGGCGAGCGCGCAGAGCGATCTGGCGCTCGCACGCTCCGACCTCGACCGCGCCCAGCGGCTGGTCAGCGTCGAGGCGGTGTCGAAGAGCGATGTCGAACGTCTCCAGGCCCGCGTCCGCGCGGCCACTGCCGCTGTCGCCGCGGCGGAGGCCCGGGTCCGTGCCCGCGCGCTCGACGTCGAGTTCACCCAGGTGCGTGCGCCGATTTCGGGCCGCATCTCCGATCGCAAGGTCGATCCCGGCAATCTGGTCGCCGCCGGGGAAGGGCAGGGAGGCACGCTCCTCACCACGATCAACGCGCTCGATCCGATCTACTTCACCTTCGACGGCTCGGAAGCCCTGTTCCTCAAGGCCAAGCGCGCCGCAGGCTCGTCCGCCAGCCCGGTCGAGATCCGGCTGCAGGACGAAGGCGATTATCGCTGGAAGGGCCAGATCGACTTTACCGACAACGGGCTCGATCCCAAGTCCGGCACAATCCGCGGTCGCGCGGTACTGTCGAACAAGGACATGTTCCTGACGCCGGGGATGTTCGGCAACATGCGGCTCGCCGCGGGCGGCAAGGCGCAGGCGCTGCTGGTGCCCGATGCCGCGATCCAGACCGACCAGGCGCGCAAGCTGGTGCTCACCGTCGGTGCCGACGGCACCGTGGTGCCCAAGCCTGTGGTGCTCGGACCCGTCGTCGACGGCCTCCGCATCGTCCGCTCCGGGCTCGCGCCCCAGGACAAGGTGGTGATCGCCGGCACCCAGTTCGCCCAGCCCGGCGGCAAGGTGCAGCCCAAGGCCGGCACCATCACGCCGGCCGCCGCGACCGACGCGCCCGTCGTTTCCGCTCCGGTCACGGGCCAGGCGACCTTCGCCCGCTGACCGAACTGCCGCCGGGCGCACCCCAGAGGCCCGGCGGCAGGTAGTTTCCCGTGTGCCCGTCCGCGCGATCCAGCGCGGGCGCGAGCACGCGCGTCCGCTAGGAAAAGGAGAAGGCCATGCGCCTCTCACGCTTCTTCATCACCCGCCCGATCTTCGCGGCGGTGATCGCGATCATCATCACGATCCTGGGCGGCATCGCCTATTTCGCGCTGCCCATCTCGCAATATCCCGACATCGTGCCGCCGACGGTCACGGTGACGGCCAGCTATCCCGGCGCCTCGGCCGAGACCGTGGCGGAAACCGTCGCCGCGCCGATCGAGCAGGAAATCAACGGCGTCGACGACATGCTCTACCAGTCGTCGCAGTCGACCGGCGACGGCAATGTGACGATCACCGTCACCTTCAAGACCGGCACCAACCTCGATGCCGCGCAGGTGCTGGTGCAGAACCGCGTCGCGGTCGCGATCCCGCGCCTGCCGGAAGAGGTACAGCGCCTCGGCGTCGTCACCCGCAAGACCAGCCCCGACTTCCTGATGGTCGTCAACCTGATCTCGCCCGACAACTCGATCGATCGCAGCTACATCTCCAACTATGCGCTGACCCAGGTGAAGGACCGCCTCGCGCGGCTCGAAGGCGTGGGCGACGTGCGCATGTTCGGTGCGCGCGATTATGCGATGCGGGTGTGGATCGATCCCGGCCGCGCCGCCGCGCTGAACCTCACCGCGGGTGACATCGTCCAGGCGCTGCGCGGGCAGAACATCCAGGTCGCGGCGGGCTCGCTCGGCCAGCCGGGCTCCAGCCCCAGCGGCAATGCCTTCCAGCTCAATGTCGAGACGCAGGGCCGCCTGAAGACGCCGGCCGAGTTCGGCCGCGTCGTCATCCGCACCGATAGCGCAGGCCGCCAGGTCCGCGTGAGCGACGTCGCGCGCGTCGAACTCGGCGCCGCCGACTATTCCTCCAACACTTATCTCTCGAACAAGCCGACCGTGATCCTGGCCGCCTTCCAGCGCCCGGGCTCCAACGCGCTCGCCGCCGCGCTGCGGATCAAGGCGGAGATGGACACGATCTCGAAAACCTTCCCCAAAGGCCTCGAATATCGCGTGATCTACAACCCCACCGAGTTCATCGCCCAGTCGATCGACGCGGTGTACCATACGCTTGGCGAAGCGGTGATCCTCGTCGTCCTCGTCGTGATCGTGTTCCTCCAGAAGTGGCGCGCGGCGATCATCCCGGTGGTGGCGATCCCCGTGTCGCTGATCGGCACCATGGCGGTGCTGCTGCCGATGGGCTATTCGCTCAACAACCTGTCGCTGTTCGGACTGGTGCTCGCCATCGGCATCGTCGTCGACGATGCGATCGTCGTGGTCGAGAATGTCGAGCGCAACCTCGCGCAGGGCATGACCCCGCTCGAGGCGGCGCGTACCTCGATGGACGAAGTGTCGGGCGCGCTGGTGGCGATCGTGCTGGTGCTGTTCGCGGTGTTTCTGCCGACCTTGTTCCTCAATGGCCTGTCGGGCGCCTTCTACAAGCAGTTCGCCGTGACGATCTCGGTCGCCACCGCCATCTCGCTGCTCGTCTCGCTGACGCTCTCCCCGGCGCTCGCCGCGGTGCTGCTCAAGCATGAGGAGCATGCCCCGCGCGGCGGCATCGGACGCTTCTTCCGCCGCGCCGCCGACGGCTTCAACCGCGGCTTCGAGCGGATGAGCAATGGCTATGCCCGCCTCACCCACAAGCTGGTCACCCGGCCCAAGCGGATGATGATTGCCTATCTCGGCCTGATCGCCGCGACGGTCGCGACCTTCTGGGTGACGCCGGTGGGCTTCATCCCGGCGCAGGATCAGGGGTACTTCCTCACCGTGATCCAGCTGCCGCCGGGCTCGTCGCTCGAGCGTACCGACGAGGTGATGCGCAAGGTCGTCGCGCGCATCCTGCCGATCCCGGGCGTCAAGGGTTCGGTGATGCTCGCGGGCTTCGACGGCCCGTCGCAGACGCTCGCCCCGAACAGCGCTGCCGCATACGTCCCGCTGCAGAGCTTCGAGGAGCGCAAGAAGCTCGGCGTCAACATCGCCGGCATCATGGCCGAGGCGCGCAAGCGCACCGCCGACATCAACGAGGCGATGCTGCTCGTGGTCCCGCCGCCGCTCATCCAGGGCATCGGTTCGGCCGGCGGCTACCGCCTGATGGTCGAGGATCGCGGCGAGCATGGCTATCAGGCACTGGGCAACACCGCCTTCGGCCTGATCGGCACCGCCAACAAGACGCCGGGGCTTGCCCAGGTCTACACCTTCTTCAACACCGCGACGCCGCGCGTCTTTGCCGATATCGATCGCCGCAAGGCCGAGATGCTGGGCGTGCCGCCGGAGCGGGTATTCGAAGCGCTCAACGTCTATCTCGGCTCGGCCTTCGTCAACGACTTCAACATGCTCGGCCGTACCTACCGGGTGACCGCGCAGGCCGACGCGCCCTTCCGGGCGACCGAGGCCGACATCGCCAACCTCAAGACGCGCTCGGACGCCGGCGGCATGGTGCCGATCGGATCGGTCGCGACCTTCGAGAACAAGACGGGCCCGTATCGCGTCACGCGCTACAACCTGTTCCCGGCGGTGGAAGTCGATGGCGATACCGCGCCGGGCTACAGCTCGGGCGCCTCGCTCGACGCGATGGAGAAGCTCTCGGCCGAACTGCCTGCGGGCTATGCGGGCGAGTGGACCGGCATCGCCTATCAGCAAAAGATGGCGGGCAGCACGGCGGGTCTGGTGTTCGCGCTGGCGGTGCTGTTCGTCTTCCTGGTGCTGGCGGCGCAATATGAGAGCCTGACGCTGCCGCTGGCGATCATCCTGATCGTGCCGATGTGTCTGCTGGCGGCCATGGCGGGGGTGAACCTGCGCGGCATGGACAACAACGTGCTGACGCAGATCGGGCTCGTCGTGCTGATCGCGCTTGCTGCCAAGAACGCGATCCTCGTGGTCGAGTTCGCCCACCAGGCCGAAGTCCGCGACGGCCTGTCGCCGGTGGAAGCCGCGGTGCGGGCGGCGCAGGACCGGTTGCGGCCGATCCTGATGACCAGCTTCGCCTTCATCCTCGGCGCGGTGCCGTTGCTGATCGCAAGCGGCGCGGGTGCCGAGCTCCGCCAGGCGCTGGGTACCGCCGTGTTCTTCGGGATGATGGGCGTCACCGGCTTCGGCCTGCTGTTCACGCCGACCTTCTACGTGGTGTGCCGCGCGCTGGGTGCGCGACTCGCCCGGCGGCGCGGGCAGGGTGGGGCGCACCACCAGCTCCAGCCGGCCGAGTAAACTGAACCAACCGGCGGGCGCTCCCGTGCGCCCGCCGCAGGAGATTTCGCATGCAACGCATGGCTTCGATCATGGCCGCAGTATCGGCGCTGGCGCTTTCCGCCTGCGCCGCCGGTCCGAACTACAAGGCACCCGCCCGGCCGCAGAGCGCCGCGGGGGCGTTTCTTTTCACCACCCCGGCGGTCTCGGCCGCGCCGGTGCAGGAGGGCTGGTGGCGGCTCTATAACGATCCGGTGCTCGACCGGCTGGTAACCGAAGCGCTTGCCGCCAATACCGACGTTCGCGGTGCGGTCGCCCGCATCGAGCGCGCCCGCGCAACGTTGCGCGGCGCAACTTCGGACCGGCTGCCCCAGGCGACCGCCAGCGCCGGCGCCAATTACGGTCGCCTGTCGCAAGGCCAGCGACCGATCGGGGTAGGCCAGGAAGACTGGCAGGTCGATGTCGGCCTCAACGTCTCCTATGAGGTCGACCTGTTCGGCCGCATCTCGCGCAACGTCGAGGCGGCGCGCGGCGATGTCGCGGCGGCACAGGCGGATGCAGATGCGGTCCGCGTGATCGTCGCGGCCGATACCGCACGCGCCTATGCCGATGCCGTATCCTCGGCGGAGCGGCTGGCGGTGGCGGAGCGCATCGTCGCGCTGCTCGACCAGTCGATCGACCTCACCCAGCGCCGCCGCACCGTCGGGCTGGCGACCCGGCTCGACGTCGCCCGCATCGCGGCGCTGCGGAACCAGCGCCAGGCGGACGTACCCGCGCTCGCCGCCCAGCGCGACGCGGCGCTCTTCCGGCTCGCCACGTTGATCGGCAAGACGCCTGCCGAACTGCCCGCCGAGGCGCGCGAACGCCACACCACGCTGCGGCTCGACCAACCCATCCCCGTCGGCGACGGCGCGGCGCTGCTTGCCCGGCGGCCGGACGTGCGCGCCGCCGAACGCCGGCTCGCCGCTTCCACCGCACGCATCGGCGTTGCTACCGCCGATCTCTATCCGCGCATCTCGCTGGGTGGTTCGGGAGGATCCACCGGCAACGACTTCGGCAATATCTTCGGAGCCGGCCCGCTGCGCTGGCTGGTCGGCGGGCTGATCAACTGGACGGTGAATCCGGCGCCGGCGCGCGCCCGCATCGCCGCCGCTGAAGCCACCAGCCGCGAAGCGCTCGCCACGTTCGACGGCACCGTGCTGACCGCGCTGCAGGAGACCGAGACGGCGCTGTCCAACTATGGCCGTGCGCTCGAGCGGCGCACCGCGCTCCAAGCGGCGCTCAACGAAGCCGAGGCGGCCGTACGCATCGCCCGCGCGCGCCAGACCGAGGGCGACATCAACTCGCTCGACCTGCTCGATGCCGAGCGCACCTTCGCCGACGCGCAAGCCGCGCTGGCGACGGCGGATGCGGCGATCGCCGAGGCGCAGGTAAACCTGTTCCGCGCGCTCGGCGGCGGCTGGCAGCAGCAGGCGTGAAGACCCGTGCTCCGGCGCCGCTTCCGTAAGGCAGTGGCGCCGGGGCCCGATCTCAGAGGGCGACTTCGCCCTCGTCGCTGCCATTCCAATAATGCAGTCGGCGCGCGCGGACATGGATCATCACCAGGCCCGGCGTGTCGATACCCTGTTCGAACCAGCGATCGAGATCCTTGGTCCAATGCTCGGCGAACTGCGCCTTTTCGCGCACCAGATCGGCATCGCCCTCGACCGCGATGAACAACGGCGGTCCGCCGAGCAGCCCCGCCGCACCGGTGAAGGTAAGGCCCACTTTCGGTTCGGCTTCAATGTCCGACACGGTGCGCGCGCTGTCATAGCTGAAGAAATAGCTGTCGCCGCGATATTCGACTTCGCCATTGTTGCTCATCGGGCGGCTCGCGATGGCGCCTCCGTCCGTTCGGGTGGAGAGCATGCCGAAGTCGATCTTGCCCATCTTCTTCGACAGGTCTTCCAACGTCATTTCCGCCATGGTGCATCCTTCCACACGACCGGGTGCTCCGGCCGGATGGTTCAACAATGACCGACGGCGTCGGTTGCGCCCGCTTCCCCTTTCGACAGCCGCAAAAACTTCACCCGCTTTGAACCATTCTCGCCGGGTCCGGCACTGACGGCATGCGAACGCTTCCGGCCGCGGCGTTCCCCCTGTGTGCGGCCGAGGCCGACGTGCGTGTCCGATCCGGTGTCCGCCCCTGTGCACCGGATCGGACGAATCAAGGGAGAACCAAAAGATGCGTATCTTGTTGGGCGCAGCCGCGCTCGTCTCGCTCGCCGCTGCACCCGCGCTGGCCCAGACCCAGACCGTCACTGACGCGACCGGCGATTTCCTCTCGGGCTATACCGGCCCGAAGCTCGCCGATCTCGACGTCACCAGCTTCTCGGTGAGCTATGATGCCGGTGCCCAGCTGTTCACGCTCGGCACCACCTTCGCCGGTGCGATCACGCCCGGTACCGCCGGATTCTATGTGTTCGGCGTCAACACCGGCAAGGGCGCGATCCGGCCGTTCGGTGGTATCGGCCAGGGTAACGTGATCTTCGACCAGGCGATCGTGGTGCAGAAGGACGGCACCGGCGCGATCGGCGGTACCGCGCTCGATGCGAACTGGGTGGCGATCGCCGGCAACATCCTGACCGTGAAGGTGCCGCTGTCGCTGCTGCCGAGCACCGGCTTCGCACCGGGCAAATACGGCTTCAACCTGTGGCCGCGCACCGGCTTCGGCAACAACGCCCAGATCAGCGACTTCGCGCCCGAGAACGCCACGCTCGCCGCCGCCGTGCCCGAGCCGGCGAGCTGGGCGATGCTGATGCTCGGCGCGGGGGCTGCGGGCGGCATGCTCCGGTATCGCCGCCGCCGCCAGGCTACTCTCGCGCTCGCCTGATGTTCGCCGCCGGCCGGGCGCGGAAAACCACCCGGCCGGCGAAAAATTGCAGCTCGGGTCGCACCGATTGAACCTTCGCTCCCGCTCGCGCCACTAAGAGGGAGCGAAGGCAGGTGCGTGACACAAAAGGATCCCCAGGCGCGGCGATCGACCGCAGGTCAGGACGACGAGGAAATGGGCCTCGTCGCGGCGGTGCGCGCGCGCGACCTGCGGTCGTTCGAGCAGCTCTATCGCCGCTATCAGCCGCGGCTTACCCGCTTCGTCGGCACGCTGCTGCGCTCGCCGGGGCTGGTAGAGGAAGTGGTCAACGACACGCTGATGGTGCTGTGGCAGAAGGCGAGCGACTTCACCGGCGCGAGCCGACTGTCGACCTGGCTGTTCGCCATTGCCTATCGCAAGGCGATGCGCGCCCGGACCCGCGAGCCGGTCGCCGCGGCCGAGGACGCGGCGGCGCTTGCCGAGGTCGCGGATGACAGCATGGCGGATTCGGGGCTGTCGCGCGATCGCACCCGGCAGGCGCTGCAGCGCGCGATGGGCGTGCTCTCGGCCGAGCATCGTGCGGTGGTGGACCTCACCTATTTTCACGAGATCGGCTATCGCGACATAGCCGAGATTCTGGGATGTCCGGTCGATACGGTGAAGACGCGGATGTTCCATGCCCGGCGCCAGTTGCGGCGTGCGATGGCGGGCGAATTGGCGGACTGGATCTAGACGATGGGCGACCTACTCCATTTGCGCGGCGATCCGCACAAGGCGACGGTGCTGCTGCTGCCCTGGTATGTGACCGGGCAAATCGAACCCGGCGACCGGCTGCTGGTCGAAGTGCATCTCGCCGATTGTGCGGAGTGCCGCGACGAGCTGGCGGCGGAGCGACGGCTGGGCAGCGCGGTAGCGGATCTGCCCGCGCCGAGTGCTGCCGGTTGGGAGCGCATGGTCGCCGAGCTTGCTCAAACAGAGGCACCCGCACAGCTGCCGCGAAGTTTCCTGCGCCGCGCCGGCTGGATGCTGGCGGCGCAGGCGGCGGTGCTGGTGCTCGGCGTCGGCATGGTGCTGCACCTCCAGCGCCAGGCGCCGTCGCCTGCTGCCCCGCAACCCTACCATGCGCTGGGTTCGCCCCAGCAGGGGCAGGCGGGCAATATCCTGGTGATGTTCGCACCCGACACCCGCGAGCCGGCGCTGCGCAAGGCAATCGAAGCCTCGGGCGCGCGGCTGGTCGACGGGCCGACCGCGGCAGGCGCCTATCTGCTCGCCATCGCGCCGAACGCTCGCGCGGCGGCGCTGGCCCGGCTGCGGGCACAGGCGGGGGTGACGCTGGCGCAGCCGGTCGACGCGGCGCCATGAGGGGGCTGCGCGCGGCGTTGCTGCTGGCGCTGCTTGCAGCGATGCCCTTTCAGGCACACGCCGCCGGGGAGGATGCCCCGCGCATCCTGATGATGCTCCGTCTTGCCCCGGCGCATTTCCGCGCCGGCAGCGGCTATGGCGGCGGCTATGGCGAGGACCAGTCGGCGGCGGCGCGGCGGCGGATCGCGTCGGCGGTGGCCAAGCGCAACGGGCTGCGCCTCGCCGGTAACTGGCCGATGCCGATCATCGGGGTCGACTGCTTCATTCTCACCGTGCCCAAGGGCCGCGCCGCTGCCGAAGCGGCCGCGCAGGTTGCGCGCGATTCGGCGGTGGAATGGTCGGAGCCGATCGAGACCTTCGAGGCCCAGGGCGACCCGACCCCCAACGATCCGCTCTATCGGGCACAACCCGTCGCCCGCGCCTGGCACCTCGCGATGCTCCACCGCACCGCCACCGGGCGTGGCGCGCGGATCGCGGTGATCGACAGCCAGGTCGATGCCCGGCACCCGGATCTGGCGGGGCAGGTCGCGATCGAGCGCAACTTCGTCGACGGCGCGGGCGTCGCGGCGGAACGCCACGGCACCGGCATCGCCGGGGTTATAGCGGCGCGGCCGGACAATGGCGTGGGCATCGTCGGCATCGCCCCCGGCGCCAAGCTGCTCGCACTGCGGGCCTGCGCGGAGCAGGGGGCGGGCGCCGCGACGCTGTGCGACAGCCTCAGCCTCGCCCGCGCGCTGAGCTTCGCGGTGGAGCAGCACGCCGACGTGATCAACCTCAGCCTCGCCGGGCCGCCGAGCCGGCTGCTCGAGACATTGCTGCGGATCGGCGTCGCGCGCGGGGCGACAGTGGTCGCGGCCTATGATCCCAAGCTGCCCGGCGGCGGCTTCCCCGCCTCGATGCCCGGCGTAGTCGCGGTGGCGGAGACGGCGGTGGGGCAGGCGGGCGGGCCCTATGCCGCGCCCGGCCGCGATATCCCCACGACGCAGCCCGGCGGCCGCTGGTATCTGGCGAGCGGTTCCTCCTATGCTGCGGCCGAGGTGAGCGGGCTGATCGTGCTGATCCGCGAAGCGCATGCACCGAGCAGACGACCCGCGCTCGTTTCTGCTAGACCCGGCGGCGGAGAGATCGATGCCTGTGCGAGCGTGGTGGGGAAGGCGAAATGCGCAGGTCTGCCTCGCTGAGGCGCTGCTGGCGCTCGGCTTGCTGACTGCCGCGCCGGCGTGGGCGCAGTGGAGCGGGCAGGTTTCGATCACCAACGACGAACGTTGGCGCGGGCGCAGCCTCAGCGCGAGGCGCCCTGCCGCGACGCTGTCGCTCGGCTATGACGATCGCTCGGGCCTCTATGCCGATGCATCGGCCACCGCGGCGGCGTTGCCCGAGGGGGTGGCACTGGTCTCGGCAGGCGTGGACGCCGGCTATGCATGGCGGCTGTCCGGCGGTCGGGTGCTCGACCTTGGCGTGACGCGGCGCGAGTTCCGCAGCGGCGCCACCATGCCGCGCGGGGCGGGCTATACCGAGGCCTATCTCGGCATCGGCGGCCGCAGCCTTTCGGCGCGGCTCCATTATTCCCCAGACTATCTGTGGCGCGACACCTCGACACTGTACGCCACGCTCGACGGCGTCGTTCGTCCGGCGCCCGGATGGCGGCTGCTCGCGCATGGCGGCGCGATGCAGTTCCTGGGGACGGTGCCGCGCTACAGCGCGAACAGGACGCAGGTCGATTACAGCCTGGGCGCGGCGAAGCGGTTGGGGCGGATCAATGCGCAACTCGCGTGGAGCGGCGGGGCGCCGGGTCCCGATTATTATCGCGGCGCGGCGCATGCGCGCCATGCGGTCACGCTGGCGCTATCGCTCGGCTTCTGAAGCAGGCGCAGGGCCGGTGCTGTCGCGCAGCGTCAGCGTATGGGGGAGGCGCAGCGGCGGCGCCGCTCGTCGACCCTCGGCCGGGCGGGTGAGCAGCTCCACTGCCGCCGCCGCCATTTCGACATGCGGCTGGTGGACGGTGCTGAGCGGCGGCCAGGCCATGCGCGCGATCGCGGCATCGTCGAAGCCGGCAATCGAAAGCTGGTCGGGCACCGTGATCCCGGCACGCATCGCCGCGACCAGGACGCCCAGCGCCATCTCGTCATTCGCGGCGAAGATCGCGCTCGGCCGGTCCGCGTCCGCCAGCAGCTTTTCGCCTGCAGCGAGCCCCGCGCGGAAGGTGAAGTCGCCCGGCAGCGTCCGCTTGGGGCACAGCTGCAGGCCGGCCGCCGTCATCGCCGCCTCGAAACCCTCCTGCCGGCGGGCGGCGGCATGGTGTTCGGGATTGCCCTGGATGAAGCCGATGTCGCGGTGGCCGAGCGCGATCAGCGCCTCGGTCATCTCGCGCGCGGCGCCGCGCTCGTCCATCTCGACCGCCGCGGCGCGATCGTCCACGTCACCCGGCGAGATCCGCACTACGGGGACCTCCATCCGCGCGAACAGATCGAGCAGTTCGGACCAGTCGCACAGGGGTGGGGGCAGAATCGCGCCGCCCAGCCGCATCGAGCGCAACGATGCCTCGCACTCCGCCAGCCAGCCGGGCCGGTCGCGCGTCACCTGCTCGACGACGAGATGGTAGCCGAGTGCCCGGCAACGCGCGAGCGCCCCGCGCTGGACATCGGCGGCATAGGCCGAGGCCGGGTCATCGAAATAGAGGCCGAGCAGGAAGGAGCGAGCGCTGGACAGCTCGCGCGCGAAGGCATTGGGGCGATAGCCGAGTTCGTCGACGACCTTCTGCACCGCCGCGCGCACCTCGGGCCGTACATAGGCCTCGCCGTTGATCACCCGCGACACCGTCTTGGGCGAAACGCCTGCCTGCCGGGCGACGTCCTTGAGCGTGAGTGGCTTCATGCGTTCGCAGTCTTATCGTTTCACGGGCGATAGCGCTATCATCAACGCGAAGCCGGCGATCCCCAGATAGCACAGCAGCGGCAGCCCCAGCGCGGCCGGAAGCCCGATTTGATCGGCCAGCGCGCCGGTGGCGAGCGGCACCACCGCGCCGCCGACAACCGCCATGCACAGGATCATCGAGGCATAGGCGGCAAGCCCGCGGTCGTCGGGCAGCGCCAGCGTGAAGATCGTCGGGTACATGATCGCGTTGCACAGCCCCACCGCGATCAGCGCCGCAGCGCCCGCGATGCCCTGTACACCGCTGGCGATGCCGACCAGCAGCATGGCTGCCAGCGCTACGGCGGCGAGCAGACGTGCCGGCGCGATCCGCGCGAGCCCCAGCGCGCCGGCGAAGCGCCCCAACATCGCGCCTCCCCAATAGAGGCTGACCAACCGCCCCGCGCTGGCCGGATCGGCGGCAAGAATGGCCGGTAGCGCGAGATAATTGGTGAGCAGGCTGCCGATGGTCACTTCCGCGCCGACATAGCCGAACATCGCCAGGCTGCCCCAGGCGAGGCGGGGATGACGCAGCACGCGGCCCAGCGCCGCCAGCGGCAGGCGCGCCGGCGCGGGGTGCGACGCGAGCAGGTCGCGGGCGCGCCAGAAGACGAGGCACAGCCAGGCCAGCACCAGCGCGCAGCCGAGGAACGGCAGCGCCAGCGGTGCCCGCCCCATCGCGCCGAGCTGGAGCAGGAACCCCGCGCCGAGCAGCGGTGCCAGCACCGTACCAACCGAATTGAACCCCTGGAGCAGGGTCAGCCGCACCGCGCCGCCACCTTCGGTCGCGACCAGAGGCTGCACGACATTGGCGGCGATCTGGAGGAAGGTGATTCCGGTCGACAGGCCGAGCAGCGCCAGCAGCAGCAACGGATAGCTGCCGATCCACGCCGCGCCGCCCAGCGCCACGCATGCGCAGGCCATTACCGCCAGCCCGGCGGCGATGGCGCGCATATAGCCCGTGCGCAGCAACAGCGCGGTGATCGGCAGCGCAAATAGCAGATAGCTCGAGTGGAAAGCGAACTGCACCAGCGCCGCCCGGGTATAGTCGAGCCGGTCGATCAGCGTGAGCCGCGGCACCAAAAGCCCGACCAGGGCGGTGACGAAGCCGCCCATGAAGAAGATGCCGATCGAGCGGTGAAACAGCCGCGCGACCATCGTCGATGCCGGGGTGGGGAGCGAGGAGGATGCCACCGCGCGACCATAGCGACGGTCGCCGCCTAGGCAATGCAGGTCGGCTTTGCGCTTGACATCGATGTCAGATTTATCCAGACATCGCTGTCAGAAAACTACCCCGCAATAATGCGGGTTGAAATGGGGGAGAGGACATGCCGGGCATTGCTGCCGTTCGCCGCGCGACTGCGCCGACGCGCCTCTTCACCACCAAAGGCTTTCCGGTTCCGGCCCCCTCCTCAAGGGCGGATTACCTGCGGCCGTCGTCCGCCCCGATGGACGGCGGCCGCATTTTTCGGGCCGCACCCCACTCCCAGCATCAGGAACTCTCGCGCCGATGAACGCTGCCCGCGCCCTTGCCTTGCTTCTCCTGGGCGGTACCGCGCCCGCCGCGTCCTTTGCACAGAGCGCGCCGCCCGCCTGGCGGGACGGCACGCTGGCGCCCGAGGCGCGCGCCGCTGCGCTGGTCCGCGCGATGACACATGCCGAGAAGCTGCAGCTGATCCACGGCCTGTTCCCGCCTCGCGCGCAGCCCGCGCCGGCGGACATGATTCCCTCGGCCGGCTATGTCCCCGGCATCCCCCGGCTCGGCATCCCGACGCTGCGCGAGAGCGACGCCAGCCTCGGCGTCGCCAACCAGGTCGAGCAGCGCAAGGGCGATGTCGCGACGGCGCTCCCCTCGGGCCTCGCCACCGCGGCGACCTTTGACCCTGAGCTTGCCCGCGCGGGCGGCGCGATGATCGGGGCCGAGGCGCGCGCCAAGACCTTCAACGTGCTGCTCGCCGGCGGCGTGAACCTCACCCGCGACGCCTGGAACGGCCGCAACTTCGAATATCTTGGCGAGGATCCGATCCTGGCCGGCACGCTGGCGGGCGCGGCAATCGACGGGGTCCAGTCGAACCATATCGTCTCGACGATCAAGCATTTCATCCTGAACGCGCAGGAAACCGGCCGCACCGTGCTCAACGCGCGGATCGACGACGCCGCGTTGCGCGAGAGCGACCTGCTCGCCTTCGAGATCGCGATCCAAGCCGGCAAGCCCGGCTCGGTGATGTGCGCCTATAACCGCATCGAAGGCGATTATGCCTGCGAGAGCGGGCGCATGCTCACCGACGTGCTGCGCCGCGACTGGGGCTATACCGGCTGGGTGATGAGCGATTGGGGCGCGGTGCACTCCACCGTCAAGGCGGCGATGTCGGGGCTTGATCAGGAATCGGGCCAAGAGCTCGACCACGCCATCTACTTCGCGCCCGAGAAGATCGACGCGGCAATCCAGGCCGGCCAGATCAGCGAAGCGCGGATCGACGAGATGGTGACACGCATCCTCACCGGGCTGATCGCCAGCGGGCTCTACGACCATCCGACCCCGACCACCGCGCAGCCGATCGACTATGCGGCGCATGCCCAGGTCGCGCAGCGCGTCGCCGAGGCGGGCATGGTGCTGCTGCGCAACCAGGGCGAGCTGCTCCCGCTGGCGAAATCGGCGAAGAAGATCCTGCTGATCGGCGGCCATGCCGATGTCGGCGTGCTGTCGGGCGGTGGGTCGAGCCAGGTGCGGTCGGTCGGCGGCGCGCCGGTCGAGATCCCGCTGACCAGCGGCGCGGCTGCCTCGTTCGCCCGCGTGACCTGGCATGCCTCCTCGCCGCTCCAGGCGATCCGCGCCAAGGCGCCGCAGGCACAGGTGACCTATGTCGACGGCAGCGATCCCGCCGCCGCCGCGGCCGCCGCCCGCTCGGCCGACATGGTCGTACTGTTCGCCACCCAATGGGCGACCGAGGCGCAGGATGTCGACTCGCTGGCGCTTCCCGACCAGCAGGACGCGCTGATCGCCGCGGTCGCCAAGGCCAACCCGAAGACGGTGGTGGTGCTGGAGACCGGCGGGCCGGTGCTGATGCCGTGGCTGGAGCAGGTGCCCGCCGTGCTCCAGGCCTGGTATCCCGGCCAGCGCGGCGGCGAGGCGATCGCCGGCATCCTGTTCGGCGACGTCAACCCGTCGGGCCGCCTGCCGATCAGCTTCCCCAAGAGCGCCGAGCAGCTGCCCCGGCCCAAGCCGGTGGTGCCCGCCGGGCTCAACTCCAATGCCGCGAGCGACGCCGGTGCCGGCGACGGCAGCGCGCTGCCCAGCTGGGACGTGACCTACAGCGAAGGCGCCAATGTCGGCTATCGCTGGTATGCCGCCAAGGGCACGCAGCCCTTGTTCCCGTTCGGCTATGGCCTCAGCTACACCCGCTTCGCTCTCAGCGATGCGCGCTTCACCGGCGGTGCCGCGCCGTCGGTCACGGTTACCGTCCGCAACGAAGGAATGCGGGCGGGCACCGTCGTGCCGCAGCTCTACGTCACCGGTCCGGAGGATGGCGCGCCGCGGCTGGCGGCGTGGAAGCGCCAGGTGCTCAAGCCCGGCGAGGCCGCACAGCTGACGCTCGTCGCCAACGCGCACGCACTCGCTCGCTGGAAGGGCGGCCGCTGGACGATCGCGGCCGGGAAATATCGACTGGCGATCGGGCAGGATTCCGCTTCCGCGAAGATGATTCGCGAAGTAGAGGTGCCCGCCGGGACAGTTCGCGAATGAAAACATAACGAAAGGGGAAAGTGTGGAGAGAAGTAAGGCAACGTTGTCGCCGAGCATATTCGGTACTCAGCGGATCATCACGGCCTAACGGCCGGTTCAGGAGGGGAAGAAACCCAATGCGTATTCGTTCGTCATCGCGCGCCCGCGCGGTATCCATGCTCGCCGTCGCGACGGCACTCGCCATGCCCGGCATCGCCGCGGCCCAGACCAGCACCGCGACCGATTCGGCCGCCGCCGACGCCGTGCAGGACGCGCCGCAGGACAATGGCGAGATCGTCGTCACCGGCATCCGCGCCTCGCTCGAGCGCTCGATCGCGCTGAAGCGCGATTCGACCGGCATCGTCGACGCCATCTCGGCCGAGGACATCGGCAAGTTCGCCAATACCAACCTTGCGGAATCGCTCCAGCGCATCACCGGCGTCTCGATCGACCGCGTCAACGGCGAAGGCTCGACCGTGACGGTCCGCGGCTTCGGCGCGCAGTACAACATGGTGACGCTGAACGGTCGCCAGCTCGCGGCGTCGAACATCGTCGCGGTGGGCGGCGACCAGGGCGGCGACGGCGCCGGCGGCTTCGGTCGTTCGTTCGACTTCGCCAACCTCGCCTCGGAAGGCGTGAAGACGCTGGAAGTCTACAAGACCGGCCGCGCCGCGATCCCGTCGGGCGGCATCGGCGCCACCATCAACATCGTCGGCGTGCGTCCGCTCGATCGCCCAGCCGGCTTCTCGGGTTCGATCGGCGCCAAGGCCGCCTACGACACCTCGGCCGACGACTGCATCAGCTGCGGCAGCCATGTGACCCCGGAATTCTCCGGCGTGGCGAGCTGGAGCGACCAGGAGCAGCGCTTCGGCGTCACCCTGTTCGGCAGCTACCAGAAGCGCAACTTCAGCTTCCCGAGCCAAGCGAACAATTACTGGAACATGCCCCGCCTGTCGGACTTCCTCGATCCGTCGAAGGGCTACATCACCGCCAACACCAAGATCAACAATCGCCCGACCGACGGCAACACGCTGGTCGCGGTGCCCGACGACTATCGCCACCACTTCTCGGAGGCCAGCCGCGAGCGCATCAACGGCCAGGCCGTGGTGCAGTATCGCCCCTCGGACAGCATGACCTTCACGGTCGACGGCCTATTCGCGCAGCTGCGTTCGTCCGAGCGCCGCTCGTCGCAGTCCAACTGGTTCTCCAAGCCGTTCGATGAAGTCACCTTCGACGATTCGAGCAACGGCATCGCAACGACCAAGTACCTTCACGAGACTCTCAACGGCGTGAAGGACGAGGGCTTTGAGAACGCCTATCGCGCGCAGAAGAACCGGTTGTGGGACATCGGCGGCAACCTGAAGTGGCAGCTGGCCGACAATTTCTCGCTCAACTTCGACGGCCATATCGGCAAGGCCGAGAGCCTTCCCGACAATCCCAACGGCCAGACCTCGACCACGGTGGCGTTCAACGGCAACATCGTCACGTCGCACGGCCTGAACTGGGACAATGACGGCTTCCCGACCCAGACGCTGACGATCAATGATTGCTATTCGCAGACCACCCCGACGGGCGTGGCGTTCAAGAACGGCAACTGCAACGGCGTGTTCGATGCGGGCGATCTCTCCGCAGCGGTGCAGCGCCAGTTCGCCTCGACCCAGTCGCAGAAGATCAAGGAAGGCCGCATCGACGCGGGCTGGGATCTCGGCGGCGGCAGCCGCTTCGATTTCGGCGGCGACTTCCGCACCACCGATACGCGCCAGACCCAGTACAACACCCGCCAGACCTTGGGCGACTGGAACAACGCGCTGCCGCCCGACGTCGCCGCCTTCGCGCCCGGCACCGTGCAGCAATATTGCCTGGTCTGCCAGTTCCACCACAACAACGCGACCGCCGACGCGGTGGGCAAGGTGGCGTGGCGCGCCGAGGACACGACCAAGCTCTACAACGCGCTCTACAATCACTATGTCGGCATCACCAACGACGGCATCAGCCACGTCAATGTGGTCGAGGGCAACAACGATAACCGGGTGAAGGAAGACATCTGGGCGGCCTATGGACAGCTGACCTGGAAGGGCGAACTCGCCGGCCGCAAGGCTACGTTGGTGATGGGCGTCCGCTACGAGCATACCAAGGTGAAGTCGACGTCGCTCCAAACGATCCCGCTCGCGGTGGTCTGGCAGGCCGACAACGACTTCACGGTGCTCAACTCGGCCGATCGTCAGGCGGTGTCGGGCAACGGCAGCTACGACAATCTGCTGCCGCAGATCGATTTCCAGATCGAAGCCGCGAAGAACCTGATCGGCCGCGTCTCGTACAGCAAGACGATCTCGCGTGCGCCCTATGGCAGCCTGTTCGCATCGACCGGTGCGGGCGCGCTCAACAACCCCACCTCGCTGGGCGGCGTCGCCACCGGCAATCAGAACAACCCGGCGCTGAAGCCGCTGGATTCGGATAACTTCGACGTCTCGCTCGAATGGTATCCGCGCCGCGACGTGTATCTCTCGGTCGGTTTCTTCGACAAGCGGGTGCACAACTTCATCGGCAACTCGGTGGTGCAGCGCAACCTGTTCGGCCTGCGCGACCCAACCGCGGGTCCGCTGGCACAGGCAGGGCGTGCGATCGTCACCGGTCTCGGCGCCGACATCAGCAACGTGAACCTGTTCACCAGCACCGCGGTCCTGCAGAAGTACAACGGCAACGTCGCCGCGGCGACCGCCGAGCTGCAGGCCAATTACGTGCCGACCACGCGGACCTTTGGTTCGAGCTATATCAGCAACACGCTCGCCGCGATCGACGTGAACCCGACCTCGGCCGATCCGCTGCTCAACTTCGCAGTGAACACGCCGATCAACAACCGCGACGCCGAAATCTACGGCGTCGAGCTCGCCGGCCAGTATTTCCTCGGCAATACCGGCTTCGGTATCGCGGCGAGCTACACGCTGGTGCGCGGCAATGTCGGGTTCAACATCACGGCGGATCCGAACGACAACCAGTTCGCGCTGTCCGGTCTCAGCGACACGGCCAATGCGACGCTGATCTACGACAAGCACGGCATCTCGGCCCGCCTGTCGTACAACTGGCGCGCCAAGTTCCTCAGCGATCTCAATCGCGGCGCGGCACACAACCCGGTGTTCAACGATCCGTACGGCCAGGTCGATCTCAGCATCAACTATGACCTGACCAAGAACATCGCGCTGAGCTTCGAGGGCATCAACCTCCTGGAGGAAGGCGTCCGCAGCTACAGCCGCGATTACATCAACACCTGGTACGAGTCCGAAGGCTCGGCCCGGTATCTGGTCGGCGCGCGCTTCCGCTTCTGAAGCCCGCCTGTACACTAGGGAAAGGCCGCTCGCTTCGGGCGGCCTTTCTCGTTTAAGGTTCGTCCATCATGCCCCGCGCCGTGCTCAACAATATCGACCATGCCGATCTGCGGATCCGGCTTGACCGTGGCGCCGCGTTCGGTGACGCGGTGAACCAGATGACGGTGTTCCCCACCGAATTCGAGGCGCTCCAGCGCGACTATGTCCTGATCTTCCGCCGCGATGACGATGGCAGCTGGCGCTCGACGGTGCTGCTCGGCCTCGATTCCGACGAGAATCTGTATCTAGACGGCGATCGCTGGAATGCCGATCAGCTGCCCGCGCTGATGGAGATCGGCCCCTTCTCGATCGGCCTGCCGCCGGCCGGCGCCCAGGGCGAGCCGATGATTCACATCGATACCGATCACCCGCGCGTCTCGACCAGCGAGGGCGCGCCGCTGTTCCTCGAGCAAGGCGGCAACGCGCCCTATCTCGACCGGGTCGCGGCGACGCTGCAGGCCATCTATGTCGGCGATCAGCTTTCAGCGCCGATGTTCGCCGCGTTCGAGGCGGCAGGGCTGCTCGAGCCGGTCACCTTCGACATCGAGCTAACCAGCGGCCGGCGCTACAAGGTGCCCGATTGCTGGGTGATCGAGGGCGGCCGCTTCGCCGCGCTCAGGCCCGACGCGCTGGCGGCGCTGCACGCGCAGGACTTCCTGCGCTGCGCGGTGTGGCAACTTTCCTCGCTCGGCAACCTGCCGCGCCTGATCGCGCGCAAGGAACGCCGCGAAGGCTGAGCGTAGAACGACAGAAATTTCGGAGGGGATCGGCAATGGACGAGCAGAAATTCCGGGTGGTGATCGCCGGCGGCGGCACGGCGGGCTGGGTGGCGGCGGCGGCGCTGGTGCGGCATCTAGGGCCGAACCTCGACATCACGCTGGTGGAATCCGATGCGATCGGCACGGTAGGGGTGGGCGAGTCCACCATCCCCACCGCCTGGACCTTCCACAAGCTGCTCGGCATCAACGAGCAGGTCTTCCTTCGCGAAACCAATGCCACGTTCAAGCTCGGCATCGCGTTCGAGAACTGGCTGCGCGACGGTGACCGCTATTTCCACCCGTTCGGTTCGGTCGGCCGAGCATTGCCCCTGTGCGACTTCCAGCATTTTTGGCTGGAGGCGCAGCGGCGTGGCTTTGGCGGCGCGCTCGGCGACTATTCGCTCGAGACCCAGGCGGCGCTCGCAGCGAAGTTCGCCACCGGCGATCCGATGCCGCTTGCCTATGCCTATCATCTCGATGCGACCGCCTATGCCGCCTTTCTGCGCGGCCTGGCCGAGCCGGCCGGCGTCCGCCGCGTCGAGGGCCGCATCGTCGAGGTGGAGCAGGCGGCGGACGGCGACATCGCCGCACTGGTCCTCGACGGCGGGCTGCGCGTCGAGGGGGACCTGTTCATCGACTGCACCGGTTTCCGAGCGCTGCTGATCGAGGAGACGCTCAAGACCGGCTTCGACGACTGGAGCCACTGGCTGCCGACCAACCGCGCCTTTGCGGTCCAGTCCGAGACCACCGAGGCGCCGGTTCCCTATACCCGCGCGATCGCGCACGGCGCCGGCTGGCGCTGGCGGATTCCACTGCAGCATCGGATGGGCAATGGGTTCGTCTATGCCAGCGATTATCTGTCCGATGACGAAGCGAAGGCGCAGCTGCTCGCAGCGGTGCCCGGGCGCGCGCTGTTTGATCCGCGGCTGATCCGCTTCACCACCGGCATGCGGAAGAAGGCGTGGAACCGCAATTGCATCGCGCTGGGTCTGGCAAGCGGGTTCATTGAGCCGCTGGAATCGACCAGCATCCATCTGGTGATGATCGCGGTGACGCGGCTGCTGCAGAACTTCCCGTTCCGCCGCGACATGGCGGCGCTGTCTGCTCGCTTCAACGCCCAGTCACGCGCGGAATCGGAGCATATCCGCGATTTCATCATCCTCCACTACAAGCTCAACGACCGCCCCGAGTCCTTCTGGCGCGACCATACCGCGCGCGCGGTGCCGGACAGCCTGGCGGCGCGGATCGCGTTGTTCGAGGAAGGGGCGGCGAGCTACCAGGAAGGCACCGACCTGTTCCGGATCGATAGCTGGAACGCGGTGATGCTCGGGCAAGGGGTGCGCCCGCGCGACCACCACCATATGCCGGCGCAGATCCCAACCGAGGACCTTGAGCGTGCCCTTGGCGATCTGCGGGCTGGTATTGCAGCGCAGCTCGCCAAGTTGCCGGGCCATGCCGAATTCATCGCGCGCTATGCGGCCGCCAAGGTACCTGCGGCCGCCTGACGCTGCCGCTTAACGACGGCTGCCGATCAGCGCGAGTTCGGCAACGCGCAAGCTCAGCTGGTCGGCGGCGGCAGGATCGGCCTCGCCCCAGGCGAAAGCAGGACGGGCATTGCCCAGATCCGCCCGCACGCGGCGCGCCACGCGCTCAAGTTCGTGCGGGGTGGGGGGGCGCCCTTCGGCGATGCAGGCGACCACTTCGGGCGCGATCGTGCTTGGCATTGCGAACATCCTTACCCCTCCCGGTACGTAGCGGAAGGTGGGGACGAACGAGCGCAGAAAAAGGTCCATAACGCATGCTTGCGACGAACCGCGCGGCCGCTAGGATCGGCGCCGATGTCCTCCCCAGCTCTTCGTATCACCGGCCTGCACAAGGCGTTCGGCAAGCCCGTCATCACCGGTCTCGACCTCACCGTCAGCGCGGGCCAGCTCTACGCCTTGCTCGGGCCAAATGGCGCCGGCAAGACGACGACGCTGCGCATGGCAGTGGGGCTGACCGAACCCGATTCCGGCAGCATCGAGATCTTCGGCGTCGACGCGCGGCGCGATCCGCAAGGGGCCAAGGCGATCACCGCCTGGCTGCCCGACGAGCCGATGCTCTACGACAAGCTGACCCCGGCCGAATATCTCGGGTTCGTCGCCGGGCTCTGGCGGATTCCGCCCGATCGCGCCGCGCCCGAGGCGGAGCGGCTGCTTCGCTGGCTGGAACTGTGGGAGGTGCGCGACACCCGCTGCGAGGGCTTCTCGCGCGGCATGCAGCAGAAGGTGGCGCTGGCCGGCGCGCTGATCCACGATCCCCAGCTGCTGATCCTCGACGAACCGCTGACCGGGCTCGACGCGGCGATGGCGCGATCGGTGAAGGACGCGCTGCGCGCCGCGGTCGACCAGGGCAAGACGGTGATCGTGACCACCCATATCCTCGAAGTCGCCGAGCGGCTGGCCGACCGGATCGGCATCATCGCCGGCGGTAGGCTGCTGGCGGAGGGCACGCTGGAGGAACTGCGCGCGCTCGCCGGAACGGACGAGGCGACGCTGGAGGATACCTTCATCCGCCTGACGAGCCGCCCGTGATCGGCTGGACGATGCGGCGGCTGCCGCCGGGGAGCCTCGTCTGGCTGACGCTGCATGAGTTGCGCGGCAACCTGCGGGCGACGGGGCGCAGCAAACTTGGCCAGGTCGTGCTCGTGCTGGTGCTGCTCGGCTATACCGGGCTGGGCGTCGGGCTCGGGCTGCTGCTCGCCGACGAGCATTGGCAGGCGGGGCCGCTCGCCTGGCTGATCGCGTTGATCGCCGCGATCCTGCTCTTTACCTTCATGACCACCCAGGCGCTGCTCGCCAGCCAGCGGACCTTGTACGAGGCGGGCGATCTCGACCTGCTCTTCTCCGCCCCGCTCGATCCGCGCACCGTGGTCTCGGCCAAGCTTCTGGGAATCGCGGGCGGGGTGATGCTCACCTTCTCGATCTTCCTGCTGCCGATCCTGCTGCCGGTGGCACTGCTCGGCCATCCCGAGCTGCTCGGCGCGCTGGCGCTGCTGGTGGCGCTGGCCTTGACGGCGGCGTGCCTGGGGCTGGGGGTGACGCTGCTGCTCGCGCGGACGGTGGGGCCGCGGGCAGCGCGGACGCTGGGGCAGATCCTCGCGGCGCTGACCGGCGCGAGCGTGTTCCTCGCCAGCCAGCTCCTCAACCAGCACGACGATCGCCGCGAGTCCGGGATGATGCTGCTGTTCGATGCGCTTCGCAGCGCGGGCTATGGCAAGCGCGGACTGAGCAGCCTGCCGGGCCGCGCGGCGTTCGGCGAGCCGGTGGCGATGCTGGTACTGCTCGGCGGTGCACTGGTGCTGTTCGCGCTGGCCGGCTGGGGGATGCGGCATGCCTTCCTGCGCAGCTACCGGGCCGGCGGCGCGCGACCGGCGGCGAAGCGCGCGGCCAAGGGCGGGATCGCCCGGCATTTCCACCGCGGGCTGTTCGCGACGATCTTTGCCAAGGAGGTGCGGCTGCTGCTGCGCGACCCGGCGCTGATCTTCCAGGTGCTGCTCCGCATCGTCTATCTCGCGCCGATCCTGCTGGTCGCGTTTCGCGACAGCGGTTCGCTGCCGATGGCGCCGACACTGGCCTTCACCAGCGTGGTGATCGCCGGGCAATTGGTGTCGAGCCTCGCCTGGCTTGCCGCCTCTGCCGAGGATGCGCCGGACCTGCTCAAGGTCGCGCCCGTCGAGAGGGACGATCTCGATCTCGCCAAGCTGCTCGCGGCGATGGCGTTGGCCGCGCCGCTGGGCGCGCTGCTGCCGATTGCGATCGCGATGGAGACCATTCCCGGCGCATTGGTGACGTTGCTGTTCACCGCCGGGGCGGGCGGGGCGGTCGGCTATCTGGAGGTAGCGCATGCCCAGCCGGCACCGCGCTCGACCTTCCAGCGGCGGCAGAAGGGCGGGGGAATCGTCCGAAACCTGGTCGAGTTCGTGATCGCCATATTGCTCGGGCTCGTTGCCGGGGTGATCGTCTACTTCCTCTGACCTCACCCGCCGGGCTGGAGCGCGCGGCGGGCCTCTTCGGTCACGGCGTAAACGGCATGGCGCTGGGCGCCACGATTATGGTGGTCGACGCGAAAGCCCTGGTAATGCCGCCGCACGAGCCCGGCGCGGACCAGTTCGGACACCGCCCGGCTGACATTGGTACGGCCGGAGAGGCGGATACGGTGCTGCACCTCCGCCTCGATCGCGGCGCGTGCAGCCTCGGGGTCGGCAGGGAGCGTGCCCGCCTTCTCCAGTTCGGCCCGGGCCCGGGCGGCAAGCCCCAGCCGACGCGGGTCGCGGCGGGCGATCGGCGACAGCGCCTCGCTCAGCCAGTCGCGGACCGAGAGACGGCGGCCGTCGCGCTCGATCCACGGACCCGCCCAACCGGTGCGGTCGCTCGCCTGGGCGATCAGCTGGAGCACCATGAAGCTGTAGCGCGGCCGCTCGCACGTGGCGCTCAACCGGTCGAGCACCGCGGGCAGGTCCATGCCGGTGGGGGAGGCCGCATCCGGCCGAACGCGGGGGGCGGCGGCGAAGAGATCGGGCTGGAACATAGCAGGAATCTAAGCACATCGCGATTCGCCTGTGAATCCCCTCCGTGCACCCGCCCGCAATTGGACCAGCCATGGCACTTTGCCGTGCGGGGGAAACGGCCGGTCGTGGCACTCTACCTCCGGGCAAAGTGCCACAGGCGGCAGGGCGGTGAAGGGCTAGGCGCGGCGGCATCGCCGCGATAGGATCGGCCACGACGCGCGGACAGTGATGGCAGGCGGGTCGCTCCGCCCTCTCGACGAGCAATGCCTTTGACCGACCCGCACCGTTCTTCCACCCTTGTCGCGCCCGCGACCCTGCTCCCGGCGGCTTCCACCGATCCGAGCGTGGCCATCGGCTTCTCGGGCGGGCAGGTCCGCGGCGCGGTGATCGCCGCGGTGGCGGCCTGCATCATGCTGCTCTGGACGGCAGGGCTGCACATCGATCCCTTCGCGCGCAGCAACATCCCCTATTATGCGATCCTCGCTACCGCACCGCTGCTGCGGCTATGGTGCCTGCGCGATGGCCGCCGCTGGAGCCTCGTCCTTGCCCAGGTGGTGGAATATTACACGCTGTTCATGGCGCTCGCGCTTATCGGAGCGGTGAGCTCCTATCCGATCGCGGCGCTGAGCCAGGGCTTTGCCGATGCCGGCCTGCAGCGCGTGGACGAGCTGCTCCAGTTCGACTGGCTCGCCTGGTACCGTCTGGTCGCGGCGCATCGCTCGCTGCAGCTGCTCGGCATGGCAGCCTATCAGAGCATTTTCCTCACGCCGGCGCTGCTGCTGGGCTGGTTCGCGCTGGTGGGGCAGCGGCGCGAGGCGCATCGCTTTCTTGCGGCCTTTGCGATCGCCGCGGTGATGACGCTCACCATCTACAGCCAGATGCCTGCGGTGGGGCCCTTCTCGTATCTCTGGCATGGTCCGATCCCGTATATGCCGTTCAGCGAGTTGTGGCAGCCCGACCTGATCCCGGCGCTGCGCGACCATAGTCTGACGGTGGTGGATGTGGGCCAGCTGCGCGGACTGGTCTCGGCACCGAGCTTCCACGCCGCCTCTGCCACGCTCTACATTGCCGCCGCGCAGCGCTGCGGGCCCTTGCGCTGGTGGTTGACCGTGATCCCGTGCGCGATGCTGCTGTCGACCCCGGTGGAGGGCACGCACTATCTGATCGACCTGATCATGGGCGCCGGCGTTGCGCTGGTGGCCTGGTTCTTCGCGACGCTGCTCGTCCGCTGGCGCGTGCGGACGGCGTTCGCCGCGGGTTGATCCTTCCGACGCGTTAGGCGCGGGAGAGGAACGCCGACGGCACCGCTTCTACCAACCAGACACCGTTGCTCGACAACCGGAAGACAGCGCCTTGGCGTGCCATCTCTCCGGCAGCAATTTTAAGAACGACCGGCGCCCCGCGTCTCTAGCCGACGCGCGCGGCGGTCTCGACGTCGGCGGACAGATGCACATGGTGCCGCGCCATGGGCTTTAGCCCCTCCGCGAAGATCGCCTCCAGAGAGCGATCGACGGTGCCGTGATAGAGCGTCTCTGGCGGGGTAGCGATCGACCAGCCCAGGTCGACGCCGATGGAGTGCCCCTGTCTCGCGCGGATATGGGTGCCATCGGGGGAGAGTTCGAAACGCTGCTTCTCGCTGTCCGCCACCACCTGCTCTAGCAGGGCGGGGTCGGCGCCTTCCCGCGACAGCGACGCGCGCACGGACACGACACAGGCCTAGCCCGCCTCGTCCAGGGCGAGGTCTCCGGCTTCCGGCGCGTGTCGCAGTCAGTAGCATAGCAGCTTGGAGAGTTTCTGCGTCATCGGCGGCACATCTAAAGGCCCGCACCGCAACGGTCGAAAATTTCAGTAGCCGCGGCGCAACCTCAACCCGCGAACACATTCTCCACCGCGGCCCGAAGCGCACTCGGCGAGCAGGGCTTGGAGCAGACTACCGCCTGCGGATAGCGGTCGCGCAACGAGGTCGCGTCGGCATGGCCCGAGTGGAAGATGATCGGCACGCCCGCGTCGCGCAGCACATCGGCGGCGGGGAAGACCTCGCCGTCGGTCAGCCGTACGTCTAGAATCGCGCAGCCGGGAAGGTGGGTCGCCACCGCGGCCAGCGCCTCGGCAACCGAGACATAGGGGCCTTCCACCGCAAAGCCCGCCTCTTCCACTACGTCCTGTACGTCCAGCGCCACGAACAGCTCATCCTCGATGAGCATCACCGTCTTCGTCATTCGCAAGCACTTTCGCAGGCAGATGGATCTGGATGGCGAAGACATGGTCCTCCGCCGATCGGGTTACCGTCACGCCCAATTGGCGCGACGAGGTTTGTACCAAAATCGTGCCGAAACCAGTGCCCGATTCCACCGAAACGGGGCGCTTTCCGGTCTCGCGCCAGTCGAGCCGGACGCCATCGGACACCCGATCCCACGCGACGGCAAGTTCCCCGCCATTCGCACCGAGTGCCCCATATTTGACAGCGTTGGTCGCCCATTCGTGCAGCATCAACGCAAGCGGCGACAAAGAGGTCCGATGAATCTTCACCGCAGGACCATTTATTTCGATGGCGGCATGATCGCGATATGGTGCAAGCGTCGCCTCGACCAGTTCGGCGAGGTCGATCGACTGCAGTGCGCCGGCGGGCGCGGCGAGCGAGTGCGCGCGGCCGAGCGCGGCGATGCGCTCGCGCATGTCGTTGGCGAAGCGAATCACGTCGTCATGGCTGCGCGCGCCGGCGGAGATCATGCCGCTGACGATCGCGAACAGGTTCTTCACCCGGTGATTCATCTCGCGCAGCATCAGCTCGCGTGTTTCGGCGAGCGCGTATTCGGGGGTGACGTCGATCGACACGCCGACCAGTCGGCGTGGGCCGGAATCGTTCACCATGCGGCCGAAGGTCTTGATCCGACGGACCTGTTCGCCGTCGAGGATGCGGTAGCTGATCTCAAGGTCGCCACCCTCGGCGACCACTTGGGCGAGCTCGGCATCGAACCGCGCGCGGTCCTCCGGGTGCAGCCGGTCGAGCCGCGCTTCCGGATCGTTGAGCGCCATCCCTGCGGGGATGCCGAGCACCTCGCGGGCATGGTCGTCGACCACGGTTTCGCCAGTATCAACGCGATATTCCCACACCGCGATGCCGCCGGCGCGGATCGCCATGTCCAGCCGCTCGCGTTCGGCCGCCAGCGCGCGTTCGAGCGAGAGCGCGTCGGTGATGTCGGTCAGCACCAGCATCGCACCGTCGGTGGTGCCGTTCTGCGCGCGATAGGGCAGGGTGCGCATCGACAGCGTGCGGCTGCCGTCCAAGGTGGTCACCCGGCGCTGAAGCGGGCCTTCGCCGGCGATCACCGTACGGGCATCCGCGAGATAGTCGTTGCCCGACAGGCGGCTGGCGACATCGGCCAGCGGCCGGCCGCGATCGCTCGGCTGGAGCGGAAACAGCGCCGTCGCCGCTTCGGTGAAGCTGCGGATGCGCATGTCGGCATCGAGCACCACCACGGCGAGATCGGTCGATTCGAAGAAATTGCGCAGGTCCGAATTGGCGATGGTCAGCTGGTCGACCTTGCCCTTCAGCTCGTCATTGACCGTGGACAGCTCCTCGTTGGTCGACTGGAGCTCCTCGTTCATCGACATCATTTCTTCGTTGGAGCTTTTCAGCTCCTCGTTCGCGGTCTCCAGTTCCTCCACGGTGGTGCGCAGCCGGTGGCGGGTGACGCGCAGCTCGTCCTCGAGCGCATCGAGATGGTCGTCACCGGCGTCGAGCTCGGCGACATCCTCGTCGAGCGCGGGGCGGAAGGGCGCGGTCTCGCGGAAGACGAACAGCAAGGTGCCGTCGGGCATCGGATCGCAGACCACGTCGATCGTCTGTGCGCCATATTCGGAATCGACCGTGACGTCGCGCGCGACCACGCGCTTGCGCCGATCCCGCCCGGCGCGGAGCAGCGGCCCGAGCACGTTGCGCAGACCCGGGCGCGCCAGGCCGATCGCGCTGGATCCGCCGGTGCGAGTGACCGGGAAGTCGAAATAGCGGCCGAGCCGGCCATAGGCGGCGATGATCACGCCTTCCTGGTCGAGCACCAGGCTGGCCGGCGCATAGCGATCGATCAGGCGGCGAACCACGGCGGTTTCCTCGGCGCCGACGCGGCCCGCCTGGCGCTCGTGGCGGTCCTCGCGCGGGCTCCGGGCGCGCGAACTGCCCGGCAGGTCGATCGGGTAGTTGGGGGCGCCCGGCGAGCGCTGGAAGATGCGCGCCTGGCTGTCGAGCGCGGGGAACAAATGCTCGAACCGGCCGATCGTCTCCGAGGGGCCGAGGAACAGATAGCCCTCGGGCCGGATCGCATAATGGAGCAGCGGCATCACCGATTGCTGCAGGCGATCGTCGAAATAGATCAGCAAGTTGCGGCACGAGACCAGGTCGATCCGCGAGAAGGGCGGGTCCTTGACCAGGCTGTGGTTGGAGAAGCGGATCATGTCGCGGATCTGCGGCACGATCTGGAAGCGCTCGGTATGCGGCAGCGTGTAGCGCTCGCGCATCGCCGGCGGCAGGTCGAGCAGCGCGGAGGTGGGATAGACTCCCATCCGGGCGATCTGCAGCATCTGCTCGTCGATATCGGTCGCGAAGATCTGCACGCCGGTGGAGGGCAGCGCCAGCTTGCGCGCCGCCTCGGCGAACAGCATCGCGATGCTGTAGGCCTCCTCGCCCGAGGAGCAGCCGGGGATCCAGACGCGGATATCCTCCTCGCTGGTCCAGCTGCGCATCAGCGGCTCGACCACCTGGGTGCGCAGGCGATCGAACAGGTCAGCATCGCGGAAGAAGCGGGTGACGTTGATCAGCAGGTCGCGGAACAGCGCCTCGCATTCGTCGGAATCGGACTTGGCGCGCGCGAGATAGGTGCGGCCGTTGGTGATGCCGAGCACATGCATCCGCCGTTCGATCCGCCGGATCAGCGTGGTGCGCTTGTAGCCGGAGAAGTCGTGGCCGACGGCGGTACGGAGCACCTTGCACAGCTCGTCGACATGGTCGGCGACCAGCGATGCCTCTTCCTTCTGCTCGTCGCCGCCGGTGCGGTGGAAGAAGGCGTGGAGGCAATCGAGCATTTGCCCGGGGGCTTTGACGAAGTCGACCAGCCCGGTGCCGACCGCCGAGAGCGGCATGCCGTCATAGCGGGCACTTTGCGGCTCCTGCACCAGGCAGACGCCGCCATGTTCCTTCACCGCGCGCAGCCCGATCGTGCCGTCGGCACCGGTACCCGAGAGGATCACGCAGGCGGCATTGCCCTGCTGGTCGGCGGCAAGCGAAAGGAAGAAATCGTCGATCGGACGGCGCAAGCCCCGGGGCTGGGCGAAATCGGTCAGCTCCAGCGTGCCGCCGCGGATCGCAAGGCCATGGCCCGGCGGAATGATATAAACCTTGTCCGCCTCGATCTGCTCGCCGCCCTCGCACTGGAGCACTTCGAGGCTGGTCTGGCGGTCGAGCAACTGCGCCAGCATGCTCTCATGGTTGGGATCGAGATGCTGGACGATCACGAAGGCCATGCCGGTCGGCGCGCGGGCAGGCGCGAGCATTTCGCGCAGTGCCTCCAGCCCGCCGGCGGATGCGCCAATCCCGACGATCGGCAGCGTGGTCGTCTTGGCGTCGAACGGCGCGTTCACAGATAGCTGCTCGTATCGAGGTCGGAGAGCGTCATCTTCGCCTGCGCGATCGTGGCGGCGGTGTTGGCAATGGTGATCAGCGTGCCTTCCACCGCGATGCCGCTCTCAGCGACGACGGGCGCGAGTCGCGCAATCGTTTGCTCAAGCGCATTGTCATAGGCCGCAAGCCGCTCGGGCTGGGTGCGGCTGACGTCGAACTGCGAGGCGAAGATGTAGCGCACCTCGCCGCTGAGTGCGCGCAGCTTCGACATGTAGAGAAGGTTGACGAAGGGCGTCCCGTCCTTGCGGAAGTTGACGATCGCGGTGCGCACGCTGGTCTGTGCGTCGTCGTCGAGATAGGCGTGGATGCGCATCCGCGCTTCCCGATTGTCGCTGTCGCCCTGGAGAAAGCGGCAATTTTGACCGGCAATCTCGTTCGAGGCATAGCCGGTAAGATCGCGGAATCGCTGGTTGGTGAGCAGCAACGGATGGTCGCCGACCGCCTCCCCGAGCGACAGGGCGACGGGCGAGCTTTCGAAATACTCGCGAAGCGCGGGGGGGAGTGGCGGGGTCATGTCTGCTTGTGCCTCGATAGGGAAGCAGAACGACCTGTCCCGGAAACTGATCCAAGGTAGGCGTGATTCGGGCGCGAAACAACCCGAGTCAAAAGGTTTGCCCAACGGTAGCGCTTTGATTTCGAAGCCGTTCCGATCAACGATGGAAGGCGGCGTCGCCCCATGTGATCGGCAGTCGCTCGTTCACGGTATTGGCGGAGCGCGCCACCAGTTCAATCAGCTTTGCGCCCGCAATGTCGACGGCGAGCAGCTTGGCGCCGGTACCGCGCCGCATCGGGGCGGAGGTGGCGAGCAGGCGGCGGTCACCATAAATCTGGAAGGTAACGGCATGCGCGAGGTCCGTCGCGGAATCGTCGACGCCGACCGATACGGTAAGTTGGCGATAGCCGGGATTATGCACCTCGAGACGCGAATTGGCGAGCACGCCCAGCCCGGCGGCGAAGTGCTTGCCCGTCACCGCAAGCTCGCGGCCATAGGGCGTTGCATCGGCCTGCGCGCCGCCCCAGCCCGCGTAGAGCGGTCGCTGCCCGGCGCCGCGGGTGCCGCTCCAGGACACGACCGCGCGGTGGATGGTCGGGTCGGGCATCGGGGCGGTGACGCCATCCACCGCCGGGTTCACGCTGCCGGGCATTTCGGATAGATACAGCCCGTCGGCGAGCAGCCGCGCGCCCTTGGCGCGGAACACCAGCGTCTCATGGCCGGCAAGCTTGAACTTGGTTTCCTTGCGGAAGCTGGAAGTCTTGCCGCTCCAAAGATCGGTCAGCGCGATCGCCGCATCGTCGCGCAGCTTGAGGTGCTGCGCGGTGAGGATCGCCTCCATCGGCGCGGCGGTGCGGTTGAACAGCGCGACCGCCTTGTCGCCATTCGCCAGCGTCTTGACGAGGATCTGGAAATCGTCGCTGTCGAAGGCGAGCACGGCCTGGTTGCCGGCGGGATCCTGGTCGATCGCGATCAGCGCGGCATTGCCGAAAATGTCCATCAGCGATTGCGGCGTCGTGCGCAGGTCGGTGCCGATCAGCAGCGGCGCCGAGATCATCGCCCACAGCGCGAAGTGCGACCGCGCCTCGGTGAGGTGGTCGGCATCGAACTCGCCCTTGCCGATGAACAGCATGTCCGGGTCGTTCCACGAGCCCGGATGGGCGTAGAGCGGGCGCCGCGCGGCGGTGTCGAAATTGGTGAGCAGCCGCGTCCAGTGCGGGGTGATGTCGTCGCTGGTCCGCGAGATGTTGCCCACGTCCTTGGCCCAGCTGCGCACGTCCGCCGAGCCCCAGATGCACAGCGACAGGAGATAGTCCTGGTCCGGATCGGCGCGGACCAGCGCCGCCTTCACCTGCGCGAACATCGTGCGGACTGCCGGGATGTTCGAGCGGTTGACGCTGTCGAGGTCCAGGATCGGGGCGAGCGCACGGTAACGGCCGGCGCGGACCAGCGGGCTATCTTCACCGTACGCGCGCAGGCCGCAGCCGTCGATCTTGATGTAATCGAACCCCCATTCGCCGAAATAGAGTGCGATGTCCTGGTCGATATGGCCGTAGAGCCCGACCTCGCGTTCGAGCACGCTGCCGCGCGGCAGTTGGGGCTCGTTGGGGCCATAGGCCTGGGCACAGGTGTTGCGGCCGAGATCGGTGTAGATGCCGGCCTTGAGCCCCATCGCTCGGAGCCGATCGGTGAACGGCTTGAACGAGGTGGCGCCATCGGCGGTGCGGGCGGAGGGGAATTTGTCCGCGCGAACCAGCATCCGGCCGTCGGCGCGGCGATGGTCCCACCAGCCTTCGTCGAGGTTGACGTAGCGATAGCCCTTGGCAGCGAGCCCGGTGTCGACGATCTTCTGCGCCGAGGCGAGCACCTTCTCCTCGTCGACATCGGTCGCAAAGGCGTTCCAGCTGTTCCAGCCCATCGGCGGCGTCTGGGCGCGGCCATCGGTGTTGGCGGACCAGCGGCCGGTGGGGGCGAGCGGATCGCGCGGGGCGGCCTGGACGCTCGCCGATGCCAGCAGCAGCGCAATGCCTGCCAAGGTCTTGATCGCCATCCCGCTTCTCCCCGCGTTTATTTGTCTGACTAACCGGGGCGGGGGCGACGAGGCAAATGCTTTCGGCCGGTCTACGACCATTGCCCGCCACGCCGCCGCGCCCTAGCGTGGGGGCATGAATCCCATGCGGCGGATCCTGATCCTGGGCGGCGGCACCGCGGGCTGGCTCACCGCCGCCTATCTCGCCCGCTATCTCGATGTCGCGCATCAGCAGCGCTTCGCGATCACCTTGCTGGAATCCCCAGCGCTGGGGATCGTCGGGGTAGGCGAGGGAGGCTTCCCGACGATCCGCGAGACGCTGCAGTTCCTCGGCATCGACGAGCGCAGCTTCGTCCGCCAGGCGAGCGCCACCTTCAAGCAGGGCATCCGCTTCGACGACTGGCTGCACGCGCCGCAGCCCGATGGCACCCGCCACCGCTTCCTCCATCCGTTCGAGGCGCCGTTCCATAGCGAGGGCGCGGGACTGGTGCCCTATTGGCTGCTCCAGCCGGAAGCGCGACGTGCGCCCTTCGCCGAGGCAATGACGATCCAGAACCGCGTTGCGGCACACGGCCGGGCGCCAAAGCGCGCGGAAGATGCGGGGTTCGGCGGGCCGCTCACCTATGCCTATCATTTCGATGCGGTGCGGCTGGCGCGTCTGCTGCGCGACCGGGCAATTGAACTGGGTGTGACACATCTGGAGGGCGAGGTCTTCTCCGCCCATACCGATGCCGAGGGCGCGATCGACCGGATCGAGACGCGCGAACATGGCAGCCTCACCGCCGACCTGTATATCGACTGCTCGGGGTTTGAGGCGGCGCTGGTAGGCAAGACGCTGGGCACTCCCTTCACCTCGGTGCGCCACCAGCTGTTCACCGACCGCGCGCTCGCCTGCAAGCTGCCCTATGCCGATCCCGAGGCGCCGATCGCGACCACCACCGTCGCCGCCGCGCATGAGGGCGGCTGGACCTGGGACATCGGCCTCCAGCATGCGCGCGGCATCGGCTGCGTTTATTCCTCGGCGCACCTCGACGACGACCGCGCGGCCGACATCCTCGACGCGCACCTTGGCGGCGCACCGCACCAAGCGCGGCTGATCAAGTTCGAGCCCGGCTATCGCCGCACGCCCTGGGTGAAAAACTGCGTTGCGGTGGGGCTATCGGGCGGCTTCCTCGAGCCGCTGGAGGCGACCGGCGTGGTGCTGATCGAAGCTGCCGCGGCAATGATCGCCGAGTTGTTCCCGCATGCCGGCCCCGTCGATGCACCCGCCGCGCGGTTCAACGCGCTGATGACGGCGCGCTACGAGCGGATCGTCGACTTCCTCAAGCTGCATTACTGCCTCAGCCGCCGCGGGGAGCCCTTCTGGCGCGACAACCGCGATCCGGCGTCGATCCCGGACACGCTGCGGGCGCTGCTCGAGCAATGGCGCCACCGGCCGCCGAGCCGGTTCGACTTCCTGCTCGACGTCGAGAGCTTCGCCTTCTTCAATTACCAGTACATCCTCTACGGGATGGACTTCTGCACCGACCTGTCCGGCGCGCGTGAGGGCTTCCCGCATGCGGAGGCCGCCGCGCGCCAGTTCGCCCGCATCCGCGGCTTTGGCGAGCAGGCGGTGGCGGACCTGCCCACGCATCGCGAGCTGATCCGCCAAATGGCCGGCTAGACCGTCGCGAGCTGGCCGTCGATCGCGTCCAGCTCGCCGCTCGCCCGTGCCTTGCGGCCATAGACCGCCTCGAACAGCGGGGTGGCCATGACGGTGGTGACGATCGCCATCAGCACCAGCATCGAGAACAGAGTCGGGCCGATGATGCCCTTCTGCAGGCCGATATTGATGATGATCAGCTCCATCAGCCCGCGCGAGTTCATCAACGCGCCGATGCCGAGCGCGGTGCGGTTGTCCTCGCCGGCCATGCGCGCCGCCGCCCAACAGGCGCCGAACTTGGCGAGCACCGAGACCGCGAGGATGCCGAGCGCGATCAGCAGCAGCGACGGCGAGTTGACCATGTCCATCCGCGTGTTGAGCCCCGAATAGGTGAAGAACATCGGCAGCAGCAGCACCACGGCGAGTGGCTCGACCTTGCGCTTGAGCTCCTCGACGAACAGCCCGCGGGGCATGCACACGCCCATCAGGAAGCCGCCGAAGATCGCATGGATGCCGATCGCGTCCATGAAGAAGGCGGACATGCAGAACAGCATCATCGTCACCGCGAGCACACCGCTCGTCATTTCGCCACGCGCCTCGACGATCCGGCCGAGCGGCGCGAGCAGGCGCCGGCCGAAGACCAGCATGAACCCGGTGTAGAGCACTGCCCCGCCGATCGCGAGCACCGCCACTCCGGGGCCTGCGCCGAAGGTCGCCAGCACCAGCGCCAGCACGCACCACGAGGCGGCATCGTCGAACGCGCCGGCGGTGAGCGACAGCGTGCCGAGCGCCGAATTGGCGAGGCCGCGCTCGTTGATGATCCGGGCGAGCATCGGGAAGGCGGTCAGCGCGATGCAGGCGCCCATGAACAAAGTCGCATTGGCCTGGCTGATCCCGGCGGTGAACAGCCCCGGCACGGTGAGCAGATAGGGCGTGATCAGCGCGGCGAGCAGGAACGGCGCGGCGATTCCGGCGGCGGAGACACCCGCCGCGCTCTTCGCCTTGGACTGGAAATGATCGAGCCGCAGCGTCAGCCCGACCATGAACATGTACAGCCCGACGCCGAGCTGCGCGCCAGCATAGAGGACGTTGCGCGTCTCCTTGGGGAAGATCGCGAGCTGCAGATCGGGGAAGAAGAGCCCGAGCAGCGAGGGGCCCAGCACCACGCCCGCGATCATTTCGCCGACCACCTGGGGCTGCTTCAGGAACTTCTGCCCCGCCCAGCCAACCACGCGGCAGGCGAGCAGGATGATCGCGAGCTGCAGGAAGAAATGGATGCTGAAGTCGCCGGGCGCATAGGTCTTGGCGGCGTGCACCGCCGGGCCGTGCGGATTGAGGACGTCGGTCAGCGCATGCCAGGCGCCGGTCAGCAGCTCGTTCATTCGGTCAGATCCCCTCGTGCGCCCGACATCTGCTGCATCGGCGCGAGACCGTAGGAAGCTCGCTCCGCAGCGATGGGCAAGGGCCGATCGGCATGTGTCCTGCATTTTTCCAAAGGCACCCGTCGAAGTGTTGCCGAGGTTCCACAAGGTAGGTACGTACCTACACCTGAGAGGTGTCTGGGGGCCGAGAATGAAGGTGGTCAGCAGCCGCGAATTCAACCAGGACGTCAGCGCGGCGAAGCGATTCGCCCGCACCGAGCCGGTGTTCATCACCGATCGGGGCAAACCCACCCATGTACTGATGAGCATCGCCAGCTTCCGTGCCTTTACCGGCGAGCGCGAGAGCATCGTCGACGCACTGGCGGCGGCCGAGCCTTTCGAGATCGACGCCCAGTCGGGACGCTGGTGAATGTACCTGCTCGACACCGCCGTGTTGCTCGACCTGCGCAAGGCACGCGCCGGCACCGCCGATCCGCGACTGGCAGCGTGGGCAAGCGGGGTGCCGCGCGAGCAGCTGTTCGTCTCGGTGCTGGCCCTGGCCGAAATTGAGGCGCAGGCGGCGAAGGCACCGCGCGGCGACGGCGCGACTGCGCTGCGGCGCTGGATCGACGACCAGCTGGTGCCCGCGTTCGGCGCGCATCTGCTTCCAGTCGACACCGCGGTGGCGCGGCGGCGCGGGCAAGTGGCGCTGCCGAGCGATCGGCATGCGCTGGTCGCCGCCACTGCGCTCGAACATGCGCTGACGCTGGTGACCTATGACGCCGCCGCCTATCGCGGGGTGCGGCTCAAGCTGTTCGATCCGCGCCGCTACGATCCCGACGAAGCGGTGGACGACTGGCGTGCCGCCGCCGCGCGCAGCGGCCCGGTCTGGTTCCGCAATCTCTTCCTGCGCAGCTAACGCGCTGCAACCGGCGCGCCGCCCAAGCATTTGTCTGCCAAGGAGAAACGCCATGGCCGATGACAAGCAAGCAACGCTCTACCGCATGGTGCTACCCGACCATGTCTGTCCGTTCGGCGTCCGCGCCCGCGAACTGCTGCTTGAGCGCGGCTATGACATCGACGACCGGGTGCTGCGCACGCGTGACGAGGTCGAGGCGGTGAAGGACGAGTTCGGCGTCGCCACCACCCCGGTGATCTTCCTCGGCGAGGAGCGGTTCGACGGCGCCGACGCGCTCGCACACGCGTTGGCCAGCCGCTAGGCGCCCCATATGAGGGGCACCTAGCGGCGGGGACTTACCAGATCCGCACGCGGTCTGCGGGCGCGACATATTGCTTCTGCTCGGGCGTGATGTTCCACGCCGCATACCAGGCGTCGACATTGCGCAGCGGGTTCACCGCACGGATCTGCCCCGGCGAGTGGGGATCGCTGACCAGCTGCTGGCGCAGCGCCTCGTTGCGGAACAAGGTGCGCCACACCTGGCCCCAGCCGAGGAAGAAGCGCTGGTCGCCGGTGAAGCCGTCGAGCACCGGTGCCGGCTTGCCGCCAAGCGAGGCGTGATAGGCATCGAGCGCGATCATCACGCCGCCGAGATCGCCGATATTCTCACCCATCGAGGCGCGACCGTTGATGTGGAGGCCGGGCAGCCCCTCGAAGCTATAGGCCTCGTACTGGGCACCCAGCCGCACCGCCTGCGCCTCGAACTTGGTCGCATCTTCCGCGGTCCACCAGTCGCGCAGCACGCCGTTGCCGTCGGACTTGCGCCCCTGGTCGTCGAAGCCATGGCTGATCTCGTGGCCGATCACCCCGCCGATGCCGCCATAATTGACCGCGTCATCGGCCTTGGGATCGAAGAAGGGCGGCTGCAGGATCGCCGCCGGGAACACGATCTCGTTCTTGACCGAGTTATAATAGGCGTTGACCGTCTGCGGCGTCATGCCCCACTCGGCCTTGTCGACCGGGCCACCCAGCCGGTTGCGGCGATAGTCCCATTCGAACTTGCTCGCGCGCTCGGCATTGCCGACCAGGTCTCCCGGGCGGACCTCCAGCGCCGTGTAGTCGCGCCACTTGCTCGGATAGCCCACCTTGACGGTGAAGCCCTGCAACTTGGCGAGCGCCTGCTCTTTGGTCGCCGGGCTCATCCAGGCCAGGTTCTTGATGCGGCCGGCGAGCGCGACGCGGAGATTGCCGACCAGCACGTCCATCTTGGCCTTGCTCTCGGGCGGGAAGTACAGCGCGACATAGTCGCGGCCGACGCCTTCGCCGATCGCGCGCTCGGTGAAGGAGACCGCGCGCTTCCAGCGATCGCGCTCCTTGGGCTGACCGTTGAGGAAGCGGGCGCGGAAGTCGAACTGCGCATCGGAGAATCGCTTCGACAGCAGCGGCGAAATGTCGTCGGCGATACGGAAAGCCTGCCAGGCCTTGAGCGTTTCCAGATCGGTATCGGCGAAGACCTGCGCGATCTTCGGCACCGCGCTGTTCTGCGCGACGATCACCCGGCTCGCCTTGGTCAGGCCCGCGGCCGCCCAGAACGGATCCCATGCGAAGCCCGGCGCCTGCGCCTTGAGCTCGGCCACGGTGACGGGATTGTAGGTCTTGTCGCGATCGCGGCTCTGCGCGCGGGTCCAGTGCGCCTCGGCGATGCGCGTCTCCATCGCGACGACCTTGTCGGCAGCGGCCGCGGCGTCGGGCCAGCCCGCCATGCCGAGCAGCTGCGCGACATATTGGCGGTAGCGCGCGACTTGCGGCGCGAACTTCGGATCGAGATAGAGGTCGCGATCGCCGAGGCCCAGGCCGCCCTGGCGCAGGTACAGCGCATAGGTATCGGGCTGCTTGGCATCGTCGCTCACGCCGACGCCGAAGAAGCTGGCGCCGAACCCGGCCATCGATGCACCCATTTCCGCGGCAAGCGCTGCCTTGGTCTTCGCCGCCTTGACCGGTGCGAGGCGCTGGGTAAGCGGCTGCGCATCGAGCTTCTCGATCGCGGCTTCGTCCATATAGCCGCGATACAGCGTCGCAGCCTTGCGGCGATCGGGGTTGACGGTGTCGGTGGGGCTATAGCCTTCGATCAGGCCGCGCAGCCGCATCTCGGACAGGTCGCGCAGCACGATGAACGCGCCGAACGAGGAGCGATCGTCGGGGATCTTGGTACGATCGGTCCAGGCGCCGTTGACGAAGCGATACCAGTCGTCGCCCGGCTTCACGCTGCGATCCATGCCCGCAAGGTCGAAGCCCCAACTGCCATAGCGGGTTGCTTCCGCGCTCGGCGCGGCGGGGGCCGTTTGCTGCGGCTTGCGGCTGAGCGCGGGGGCAGCAATCGCCGCGATCGACAGGGTAGAGGCCAGAAGGACGTGCTTCAGCGTCAAGGAAAGTCTCCAATTCAGTCGGTTAGCCGACGATTAACGCTAGTCTACACGGTGGCGGGCGGCTGGCAATCCGTCGCGGCTGATTGGCGGTTGGACGCATGCGTCAGGCTTGCCGATCGTGCGGGCGGCGGTAGAGCAGGCGGCGATGCAGACCTCGCCCGAACTCGCCATCCGCATGGCCCGCGCCGCATTCAACCGCGCGCTGGCAGCGGCGGACCTCGCTGCGATCGGGCCACTGCTCGCGCCCGACGTGGTGCTGGTCGCCGGGACGGACAGCGCGGTGATAACCGGGCGCAAGGCCCAGCTCGCGGCATGGAAGCGCGAGTTCGCCGCGCGCGACCGTAGCGTCTACAGCCGGATCCCGGAGACGGTGCTCGTCTCGCCTGTCGTCCCGATCGCGTTCGAGCATGGCCAGTGGCAGGGTGTGGCGGCCGCGGACGGGACTGTGCAGGCGCGGGGCAGCTATACCGCCAAGTGGCGCGAGATCGGTGGCGCTTGGTTGATCGAAGCCGAGCTCTATCTCACCCTCGGCTGAACGCCTACCGGCAGCCGAGACCCGTGAGCGTTGCCGCCACGGCTTCGACAAGCGGCGTCCGGGGCTCGGCGCCGAGCGTGGCGACCAGCCGCGCGTTGCGGAGCCGGATCGGCTGCTGCCACAGATAGCGCATCTCCATCAGCTCGCGCGGCGTTGTCATCGCCAGCGCGGCGAGGCGGAGCTGCCACCAGGGCAGGGGGCGGATCGGCACCGCCGGATCGCTGAGCACGCGCGCGATCGTCTCCGCCATCTGCCGCCCGTCCGTGTCCCAATGGCCGTCCATGTGGAAGCGGGCGAAGGCGGGCAAGGCAGGTTGGTCGAGCAGCTGCGCCATCGTCTCGGCGACATCGGGCAGATAGGCCCATTGATGGCCGATGCCGCGCTTGCCTGGGGTGCGGATCACGCGGGGCCGGGCGCCGGGGTTCACCATCGCCTGGCCGAACCAGTTATTTGCCGCACCGGGCCCGAAATAGTCCCCTGCGCGGACGATCAACGCCTTGGCCGCGCCCTGCTCGGCCGCGCAGCGCAGCCGTTCCTCAAGCGCGACGCGGATCGCGCCCTTCCGGGTTCGCGGGTGCTGGGGCGCGTCCTCGTCGATCACCGGGAAGGTGTCGGGTCCATAATTGTAGACAGTGCCTGGCAGCACGATCCGCGCGCCGGTGGTTCGTGCAGCGGCGATGCTGTTGTCGATCATCGGCAGTACCAGATCTGCCCAGTTGCGATAACCGGGCGGGTTCACCGCATGGACGATCACCTCGGCGTTCTGCGCGGCCGCCAGCACTGCCTCGGCATCCATGGCGTCGCCGATGATCTGCTCGCAGCCTTCGAGAAGCGGCGAGGCGCGGCGGGTCAATGCCTTCACACGCCAGCCGCCGGCACGCAGCCGCTCGCGCATCGCGCCGCCGATGCCGCCGGTTGCGCCCAGGATCAGTGCCGTTTTTTCGGTCATGCATACCTCCATCGTTCGGGAGGCCTTGTCGATGGTCGAGCCTGCAACGAAAATTGCGCAAAACCGACTAGCCGCTATACAAAAATAGATGAGTACTGAGCCAAGTTGGGACGTCTATCGAAGCTTTGCCGCTGTATTGCACAGCGGTTCGCTCTCGGCCGCGGCGCGCGCGCTGGGCATGACCCAGCCGAGTATCGCCCGGCATATCGACATGCTGGAGCGCGCGATCGGCGGCCGCCTGTTCGTTCGCTCGCAACGCGGGCTGTCGCCGACGGATCTGGCTCTGGCGCTGCATCCCCATGCCGAGGCGCTGGTTGCCGCCGCCGCCGCGCTCCGGCGAACGGCGCAGGGGCGGCCGGACCAACCCGAGGGTGTGGTGCGGATCAGTGCCAGCCAGGCCGTGGGGGTGCTGCACCTGCCCGCCATCTTGGCGCAGCTCCGCCAAACCTATCCGGGCCTGATCTTCGAGCTGTCGCTGTCCGATGCGGTGGACGACCTGCTCCAGCGTCGCGCTGACATCGCGGTGCGGATGACCGAGCCGAAGCAGCAGGCGCTGGTGGCGCGGCCGGTCGGATCGCTGCGGCTCGGCTTCCATGCGCATCGCGATTATCTCGCCCGGCGGGGCATTCCCGCCGAGGTCGCGGATCTGCGCGCGCACGACCTGATCGGCTTCGATACCGAAACGCCCTTCATCCGCACGGCAATGCGCCATCTGCCGGGCTTCGACCGATCCGCGTTCGCACTCCGTGTCGACAACGACGCTGCGCAATTCGAGGCGATCCGCGCCGGCTTCGGAATCGGGATCTGCCAGACCGTGGCAGCACGACGAGACCCTGCGCTGATTCATATCCTGCGAGACGCGTTCGATCTGCCGCTGCGGATGTGGGTGGTGATGCACGAGGATCTTCGCCATGGTGATCGCTACCGCGTGGTATTTGACGCACTGGCGAAGGCCCTCGGCGCCATCGCCGAACGCTGAGGAACGAAAGGCGCCCGGCATCTGTTGACGCCATACCTCCGCCCCTATGGGACGCGCTGCCGTCCGGGAGACGCCCTTTGCCGAGTTCCCGCGCCTTTTTCGAACGCCGTGCCCAGGAAGAGCGCGCCCGTGCCGCGTCGTGCGGCAACCCGGTCGTCGCCGCTGCGTTTCGCCGGCGCGCAGAAGCGTTCCAGCACCGCGCCAACGCCCAGTTCGAGGACGTCCTCGACCTGCGATAACCTGCCGCGCGCTGCGTTTCTGCCCCCCAATCTTTTCTTTCCTGCATTCCCATTCCGAAGATGGGAAATCGCTCGCCGACAAGAATGAGATCAAGGGGAAGACCATGCGTATCCTACGCCACGCGCTGCTGCTCGCAGCCTCCACCGCCGCATTGACTGCCGGTGCTGCACAAGCGCAGCAGACCGGCGCTGAACCGCAAGTCGATGCCGCAACGAGTGGCGGCGGCGACGAAATCGTCGTCACCGGCACACGCAGCCAAGGCCGCTCCAGACTCGATACCGCATCGCCGGTCGACGTACTGAGCAGCGAGGCGCTGGGCCGCCAAGGCACGACCGAGTTGGGCGCCGCAGTCGCCGCCATCGCGCCCTCGATCGATTTCCCGCGCCCCGCGGCCACCGACGGTACCGATGCGATCCGCCCCGCGACGCTGCGCGGCCTCTCGCCCGACCAGGTGCTGGTGCTCGTCAACGGCGTGCGGGTGAACAGTTCTGCGCTGCTGAACATCAACGGTTCTGTCGGGCGCGGTTCGGCAGCGGTCGACCTCAACACCATCCCCACTGCGGCTCTCGAGCGGATCGAAGTGCTTCGCGACGGTGCGTCGGCGCAATATGGTTCGGATGCGATCGCCGGGGTGATCAACTTGCGGCTGCGCGAGGCGCGCTCCGGCGGCGCGGCTTCGGCGACCTATGGCATTTATCATACCGATATCGACACGGCGCGCGGCAGCCGCTCGACCACCGGCGAGCCGGCCTTCACCGCCTCGGTGTGGCAGGGCTTCGGGCTCGGCGAGGACGGGTTCGTCACGGTCACCGGCGAATATGTGAATCGCCAGGCAACCAACCGGGCCGATTTCGACCCGCGCGTCACGCCCACCCGCGTGACCGGGCGCTTCGGCGACCCGAAGGTCGAGCAGTATACCGGCACGATCAATGCCGGGAAGGGCATCGGCGGCGGCTGGAGCCTGTATGGCTGGGGCAGCTACCAGGATCGTGACACGCGCAGCGCCGCCTTCCCGCGGCTGGCCAGCGCTACCACCGCGCTCGCCGGCTATCCGGACGGCTTCCTCCCGATCATCAATACCAAGTCGACGAACGCCGTCGGCGCGGTGGGCGTGAAGGGCGATCTCGGCGACTGGGGCGTCGATCTCCACGCCGGCTATGGCCGCAACAAGATCGCCTACCGCACGCGCAATTCCGCCAACTATGCCTATGGCGCAGCCACGCCCAAGAATTTCTACGACGGCGCGTTGATCTTCGATCAGTGGGTGGCGGGCCTCGACGTACGTCGCAAGTTCGATGTGCTCCAGTCGCTCAACCTCGCGTTCGGTGCGGAAGGGCGGCGCGAGGGCTACAAGATCACGCCGGGCGAGCCGGCTTCCTATGATGCGCCGGTCTCGGGTGCGGTCGTCGGCGCGTCGCCGGGCGCGCAGGGCTTTGGCGGCTTCGCGCCGGTCAACGCGATCAAGCGCTCGCGGCGCAGCGTCTCGGGCTATCTCGACCTCGAAGCGCAGGTGACGCAGGCGTTCCTCGTCGACATCGCGGTGCGCGGCGAGCATTATTCGGACTTTGGCGACACCGCCAATGGCAAGCTCTCGGCGCGCTACGACGTGGCACCATGGTTCGCTCTGCGCGGTACCATCTCCACCGGCTTTCGCGCACCGAGCCTGCAGCAGCAATATTTCACGTCCGTGGCGCAGGTCGTCCAGAACGGCACGCCGATCCTGACCGGCACCTTCCCCTCGACCGCGCCGGTGGCGGCGGCGCTGGGCGGCCTTGCGCTTCGGCCCGAGAAGTCGACCAACCTCTCGGTCGGCACGGTGATCCGCGCGGGCGGCTTCGACCTCAGCGTCGATGCCTATGAGATCCGTCTGCGCGACCAGCTCGGCCTGTCCGAAAATATCCAGGCGAGCTTCAGCCCGCAGGTCGCGGCGATCCTCAACCCGTTCAACGTGCCGTCGGCGCGCTTCTTCATCAACGGCCTGCGCTCGCGGACGCGCGGCATCGACGCCGTGGCGCATTACCGGCTGGGCAATGCCGCCGATCCGGCGGGAGCGTTCGACTTCACGCTGGCCAGCAACGTCAACGAGATTGTGGTAACCCGCGTGCCGACCAATACCTCAACGGTGAACCCGGCGCCGGTGCTTTTCGCCCGAAGCCGCGTGCTGACGATCGAGCAGGGGACCCCGGGCGAGAAGGTGACCGGCACGATCGACTGGGCGAAGGGCCCGATGGGGCTCACGCTGCGCGGCACCTATTATGGCGACGTCAACCAGCCGGGCACCACGCCCGCGGCGGACATCCGCACGGGGCGGCACCTGATCAGCGATCTCGAGCTGCGCTACCAGCCGCGCAAGGGCGCCCAGATCGCGCTAGGCGCAAGCAACTTGTTCGACGTCTATCCCGACCGCTCGATTCCGGCGAACAATTCGACGGGGGTTGTGGGGTATCCTTATTATTCGCCGTTCGGGTTCAACGGACGCTATCTGTATGCCCGGCTCGGCGTGAACTGGTAAGGGTGCGATAATGCTTAATTCGGCGAGTACAAGTTGCTGATGACTGAGCCGGTTCTCTACAGTTTCCGTCGTTGCCCGTATGCAATGCGGGCGCGTCTAGCGCTCGCAGTAAGCGATTTCCCCTACGTTCTTCGCGAAGTCAGTGACGTGCTCCCCAAAACTCCTCCAGTTTGAGCTAGAGTCCTTCATTGAGGAGGACGGAGATGA
>NZ_DAMCTA010000006.1 GCF_032114135.1 Sphingomonas sp. | reverse complement strand
GGTTCGCGAATTCGTCGGGCGCATATTCGATGCGCAGCTCGTCCAGATCGAACAGGTCGCAGCCGCGCGCCTCGGCGTCCTCGATCGTGACGATCTGGCGCCAGATCTTGTCCTCGCACACCGCGCCGGCCTGCAAGCGGCCGTGCCCGGTATCGATGGCGACGCGGTTCTCTTTTTTCACGCGGCGATTGCGGCGCTCGCCTGTCCAATAGGGGTGCGCCTGGTGCGCGACCGTCGACGGCGTAGAGAAGTAGGTTTTCCGCCACTTCTTGTGCATCGCCATGCCGCTGGCGACCTTGTTCAGTTCCTCGAAGCCATAGGTCCAGAAGAACTCGTCGAAGTAGAAATTGCCGTGATAGCCCTGCGCGGTGCGGGCGTTGGTGCCGAGGAAGATCAGCTGCGGCAGATCCTCGCCCTCTGGCAGCGTCTCGGCGTCCAGCACGATCGGATCTTCAGCGCCTCGGACCATGCCGTCTCGATCGAATTCGAGCAGGGCACGACCGGCATCGCCGACGCCATCGCGGCGGCAGGCTTCACGAAGGCTTTCGCCATGTTCCGCACGAGCGAGCCGCAGGAGCAAAAGCCTGCTCCGACTACCACGCCCGCCAACGACAACAACTTCGACTTCACCGCTTTCAGCAAGGCGATGGGCGATGCCGTCACCGCCGCGGTCAAGCCCGCGCTCGATGCGGTCGGCGAAGTCCGCGGCGAGCTGGCGAACATGAAGGGCCAGCTCGAAAACACGCCCGCCGGGTTCAGCCGCCCGCCGGCAAGCGGCGGCGCCGGCCAGCACCTCACCGACTGCTGATCGCAGTCCAGCCCCCAACCGTCCGCGCCCCCTCAGCAACTGGTTTGCCGGGCTGTGGGAGGGGATCAAATCCGCGACCTGGGCAGCAATTCAGTTCGTCGGCCGGGTGCTGCTCAACTTCACGCCCCAGGGCCTCATGGTGCAGGGCTTCATGGCGCTGTTCGCGTGGATGCAGGGTCCGCTGGGGCAACGGATGATTACGGCCGCCTCACTCCCTCGGACTATCTGCGCCTCCGGCGGGTGGCAGCGCGCCTCTCGATCGCAGAAGCCGCCGATCGGCTGGTCGACCGCCGCGCCGACCACCGGCGTGCAGTCGAATTTCTCCGCAGGCTGGAGACGCCGGGCCGCACCGCGCTCTATCGCTCGACGATCGAACACCTGCTGCAGGCCTTCCCATTCGACCCGGACGTCTATTGGCAGTTGGCCGAGGAGCCCCTCGACCGCCATCCGCGCATCTGCCGCCGCTGTGGCTGCTCCGCGCATGATCGCTGCGCAGACGGCGAAGGCGGTGCCTGCCGCTGGGTCGAGCAGAATGACTGTTCGACCTGCAGCGAGGGAGGCCCAGCATGCGCCTGATCGGTAAGGCCGCCCGCGTGCTGCTCGTCACACTGCTCGTCTGCGCCGCGCTGTGCAGCGTGCCGCTCCAGCTCGTCCTGCTGTTCACCCGCAACCAGGCGGCGCGGCGCTGATCGGCAAGCGAACGAAGGAACGCGCATGGCTGCTCGCCCCTCTTTCCGCCAGGCCGATCTGGTCCGCGCGATCCGCGCCACCCGCAAGGGAGGCCTGGAGGTCGCGCGCACGGAGATTGATCCCGACGGCCGGATCATCCTGTTCCACGCCGCCGCAGCGGCCGAGACCGAGGCCGCCCCGGCCAGCCCTTTTGACGCGTGGAAGGCCAGCCGAAATGCGGTTTAAGCTGAAGGGATTGAACCGCATTCGTAAGCGGCTCGCGTCAGGCGAGACAGTCACCTACTACTATGCCTGGAAGGGCGGACCTCGATTGGAAGGCGAGCCCGGCTCGCCGGAATTCCTCGCCAGCTATCACCGCGCGCATGAGAGCGAGCGGCAGGAAGCACCAGCAGTGCTGCGCACCCTGCTCGATGCCTTTCAGGACAGCACCGCATTCACCGATCTCGCGCCCCGCACGCAGGCCGATTACGCGAAGCACCTTCGTATCATTGACCGCGCCTATGGCGACTTCCCCAATGCGGCGCTTGAGGATCGGCGAACGCGAGGCGAGTTCATGGCCTGGCGAGATCAGCTGGCCAATCAATCGCGGCGACAGGCGGACTATAGCTATGCGGTGCTGGCGCGGGTGCTCTCCTGGTCGCTGGACCGCGGTCTGATAACAGCCAATCCTTGCCGCAACGGCGGCAGGGTCTATCGCGCTTTCCGTTCGGAGCGGATCTGGTCGCCGGAGACCGAGGCGACCTTCTACGTGAAGGCCCCTGCCCATCTGCATGTAGCGCTAGCCCTGGCACTTTGGACCGGACAGCGACAGGGCGACCTGCTGGCGCTGACCTGGGCCGCCTATGACGGCGAGACGCTACGGCTGGTCCAGCGGAAGACCGTGCGGAGAAAGCGCGGTCATGCCGGCACGCGGGTGATTATTCCCGTGGGCGCGCCGCTAAGGGCGCGGCTAGACGCGCTGCGGGAAAATCGTAGGCCATCGGCGGGCGAACATATCTTGCTCACCGAACGCGGTACACCTTGGACGGAAAGCGGCTTCAGCGCCTCGTCGCGCAAAGCCTGCATCTTGGCGGGAGTGGAAGGCGTGACCTTTCACGACCTACGCGGAACGGCGGTCACGCGGCTGGCATTGGCTGGCGCGACGCCTCCGGAGATCGGAACGGTAACGGGCCACTCGCTTCGCGACGTCCATCAGATCCTGGACTCGCACTATCTCAGCCGCGATCCCGCCCTTGCAGAATCGGCTATTCGGAAGCTCGAAAGCGGCTGATTTTCCCAACTTAACGCCCAACTGACGCGCTCGCGTCTCCCAAGCCAACTAATCAACTCGGAAATTTTCCAGCTAAATCAGAGGCTTGGGGTGGTAGCGGAGGAGGGACTTGAACCCCCGACACGCGGATTATGATTCCGCTGCTCTAACCAACTGAGCTACTCCGCCCCGAAGCGAGAGCGGCCATCTATGTCGGTCCGAACGATCCGTCAAGCGAACATGTGACGCGAATGCAATTCCCATGGCCCGCCGCGATACCACCAACTCGCAAGCCCCGAAATTTCCACGGTTTTGGGTGAAAAATCCGCTTCCAGCGCGCGCAGCAATGCCTTGGCGAGCACCGGCCGGACCTTGTTTTGCACGGTCACGTGCGGCCGCCAGCGGCCCGCATCCTGCGGCGTGAGCATCCCGGCAAAGGCGTGCAACAGCCCGCCTCGAATCGCGTCGAGCTCGGGCGCCTCAATACGATAGGCCACCCCCTGCCCCAACGACATCAGCCCGCTGACCCGCGCCCGTGGCGCTCTCACTCCGCGCGTCTCCTGGGTGAGCCGGTGCTTGAGCTCCTCGGATACCGATGGCGGCAGATGGTGGAACAGCGTGAGATGCGCATCGAGCTGATTCCGTTCGGGCGGGAAATGCGTGCGGCGCAGGGAATCAAACCATGCCTGGTCCTGCTTGCCGAACAGGGCGGTGACGATCAGCGGCGCAGGCACAGGGGCAGACGCGTCGCTCAAATCTCCACCTGGCTACCCAGCTCGACCACGCGGTTGGTGGGCAGGCGGAAAAACTCCATCGCGCTTTCGGCGTTGCGCAGCATCCAGGCGAACAGCTTCTCGCGCCAGATCATCATCCCCGGCCGCGACGACGGCAGCAGCGTCTGGCGGGCGAGGAAGAAGCTGGTCTCCATCATCTTGAACTCGGCCCCGCACGCATCGACCGACTTGAGCGCCGCCGGCACGTCCGCCTCCTGCATGAAGCCGTAATAGAGGATCATGCGGTGGAAGCCCTTGCCCAGGTCCTCCACCACCAGGCGCTTCTCCTCCGACACATAGGGCACGTCGCTGATCTTGACGGTCAGCAGGATCACCCGGTCGTGCAGCACCTTGTTGTGTTTGAGGTTATGGAGCAGCGCATGGGGCACGCCGTCCGGCGTCGAGGTCATGAACACCGCGGTGCCGCGGACACGGGTGGCGGCGTTGGCGGCCGATTCGATGAAGATCTGGATCGGCATCGCGCTCTCGCGCAGCCGCGCAATCATCAGCTTGCGGCCCTTGGCCCAGGTTGTGAGCAGCGTGAACACGATGAAGCCGACCATCAACGGGAACCAGCCGCCATCGGGCACCTTGGTGAGGTTCGCCGCGAAATAGGCGAGGTCCACCGCGAAGAAGATCACGAGCAGCGGGATCGCGTAGCGCTTCTTCCAGTGCCACAGGTTGAACAGCACGACCCCGAGCAGGCAATTGTCGATCAGCATCGCCCCGGTGACGGCGATGCCATAGGCCGCGGTGAGGTTCGACGAGGTCTGGAAGCTGAGCACCAGCAAGATCACCATGATCATCAGCGCCCAGTTGATGATCGGGATGTAGATCTGCCCGGCGGTCGCCGCGCTGGTATGATCGATGCGCAACCGCGGCACGAAGCCGAGCTGGATCGCTTGCTGCGTCACCGAGAAGGCGCCCGAGATCACCGCCTGCGATGCGATGATCGCGGCGGCGGTGGCGACGAACACCAAGGGCAGCCGCAGCGCTTCGGGCGCCAGCAGATAGAAGGGGCTGCGCAGTGCCTCGGCATCGCGGATCAGCAGTGCCCCCTGCCCCATATAGTTCATCATCAGCGCCGGCAGCACGAACCACAGCCAGGAAACGCGGATCGGGTTGCGGCCGAAATGGCCCATATCAGCATAGAGCGCTTCGGCGCCGGTCACTGCCAGCACGATCGAGCCCAAAGCCAGGAATGCGCGCAGCGGGTCGAGCATGAAGAAATGCACCGCATGGTGCGGCGACAGCGCCTGCAGCACATAGGGCGTCTTCACCATGCTGATCACGCCCAGCGTGGCGATGACGAGGAAGTAGAAGATCATCACCGGGCCGAAAAAGGCGCCGACGCGCGCCGTGCCGGTCCGCTGGATCGAGAACAGCATGACGAGGATGACGACCGCGATCGGCACCACCAGCCGGTGGAAGCCCGGCGCAGCGACGGCGAGGCCTTCCACCGCCGACAGTACCGACACCGCCGGGGTGATCATCGAATCGCCATAGAACAGCGCGGTGGCGAACACGCCGAGCAGCACGATCCCTTGGGTCCAGCGGCGCTGGCCGCCCCGCCCCGAGATCAGCGCGAGCAGCGCCAGGCTGCCGCCCTCGCCCTTGTTGTCCGCCCGCATGATGATCGTGACGTATTTCAGCGTCACGACGACCATCATCGACCAGAACATCAGGCTGATCGCGCCCAGCACGTGCGGCGTATCGAGCGGCAGCTCGTGATGCTCGTTCGCGAAGGTCTCGCGAAACGCGTAGAGCGGACTGGTACCGATGTCGCCGAACACGATGCCGATGGCACCGAGCGCGAGCTTCCACGTCGGTTCCTGACCGTGATGGCCATGATCGACATGCGGATCCGAATCGGGGAGGAGCGCGGCAGCGTCTCCGGTCGCGGCGGCGTTCACCGGTGCGACAGACGCTGAGAGTAGCGAACCGACCTGGCCATAGAGACCTGTGTTCTCATCATCATCAGGATGCGGGCCGTTAGCACGTGCAACATGCCCTATCAACAAGCGTGTCCAAGGCGGCTAGACGCACCAGCGTCGCGCCCGTTCCGCCCCCTTCAAGATAGTCATCGCGATGTACCGAACAAGGCGTCACCTTCGCCGCGCGTGGGCACGTCGCGCAACACGAAGCTGCTGTTGATCGTCACCACGCCGGGCAGCCGACCGAGATGCTCGCGGTGGAGCCGTTCATAATCGTCGAGGTCGCGGCACAGTATCTTCAAGCGGTAATCCTGCCCGCCCGAAACCAGTGCGCACTCGACCACCCCGTCGATCCGGCCGACCGCCGCCTCAAATTGCGCGAGGTCCTCCTCGACCTGCGTCCCGAGGGTGATGTCGACGAGTGCCGTTACCCGGAAACCAAGCCGCCGATGGCCGAGCCGCGCGCCATAGCCGCGTATCAGGCCGTCCGCCTCGAGTGCCTGGATGCGCCGGGTACAGGCGGATTGCGACAACCCAACCGCTGCGGCGATCTGGCTCACCGCCGCGCGCGCATCCGATGCTAGAAGCTTGAGGATTGCTGTGTCGATTCGATCCATCGTGCATGAGATGCGCGAAAAATATCTCAGAACGCAAGATCCATGCGTCCGACCCCTCCCGTGACCAAACGCTTTGCAGGGATTTGCGCCCTCGGCTTGCGGTATGAAGCGTCATCAAAACTTAGGAGAGTTCCCATGCGCATCGGCGTTCCCAAGGAAATCAAGAATCACGAATATCGCGTCGGCCTGACCCCCGCCTCGGTGGCGGAGCTGGTCCATGCCGGCCACCACGTGCTGGTCGAGACCAAGGCCGGCATGGGCATCGATTTCGACGATGCCGCCTATACAGCGGTCGGCGCGCAGATCGCGCCCGACGCCAAGACCGTGTTCGCCCAGTCGGACATGATCGTGAAGGTCAAGGAGCCCCAGCCGCAGGAAATCGCGTTGCTCGAGCCGCGCCATTTGCTGTTCACCTATCTCCACCTCGCCGCGGACAAGCCGCAGGCCGAAGGCCTCATGCAGTCGGGTGCGACCTGCATCGCCTATGAGACGGTCACGTCGAACTCAGGCGCCCTCCCCCTGCTCAAGCCGATGAGCGAAGTCGCCGGCCGCATGTCGGTGCAGGTCGCGTCGCACTATCTCGAGAAGGAACAGGGCGGCCGCGGCGAGCTGCTCGGCGGCGTGCCGGGCGTGGCGCCGTGCAAGGTCGCGATCCTTGGCGGCGGCGTCTCGGGCATCAACGCCGCGCAGATGGCGACCGGCCAGCGCGCCGATGTGACGATATACGACATCAACAACGAGCGCCTCGCCGAGCTCGACATGCATTTCGGCAGCCAGATCAAGACTGCCTATGCCAGCAAGGCCGCGATTGCCGAGGCGGTCCGCACCTCGCAGGTGGTGATCGGCGCGGTGCTGGTACCGGGTGCGGCGGCGCCCAAGCTCGTCACCCGCGACATGCTGAAGACGATGATGCGCGGCTCGGTGCTGGTCGACATCGCGATCGACCAGGGCGGCTGCTTCGAGACCAGCCGCGCGACGACGCATGACGATCCGGTGTTCGAGATCGACGGCGTGATTCATTATTGCGTCGCCAACATGCCCGGCGCGGTCGCCCGCACCTCCGCCTTCGCGCTCAACAACGCGACGCTGCCGTTCGTGCTCAAGCTGGCCAACCACGGCGCGGAAGCGGCAATGCAGGCCGATCGTCACCTCGCCAACGGCCTCAACGTCTCGGGCGGCAAGATCCGTCACCAGGCGGTAGCCGACGCGCTTGACCTGCCGTTCGAAGCCTGGGCCGGCTGATTCCCCCAGCGTCCTGCCCGGGAACCCACCCGGGCGGGCCGCTCAGGCGGCGACCGCCTGCTCGGGCAGATAGTCCACGAGATTGCCCAGAATTGCCCGCGGCGAGCGCAGTCGCGGATCGGCCATCACGGCGAGGAAATCCCGATATTGCGGGTGGGTCGGGGTGAACACCGCCTTCTGCGCATATTCTTCCGGCGAAAAGGTGCCCCAGTTGGTCATCTTGCCAAAATAGAGACCCGTGACGCCAAGGCTTTCGGCAAGATCGACCGCCGCGCCCATCTCGTGGAAATTATCCACTTGCACGGTGAAGCTGAGATACAGCAATTCCACCAGGCCCTGCGCATGCAGATCGGCGGCGAAGCGCAGATTCTCCTCCATCACCTCCCACCGCGCGCCGCGGCGGAGCAGTTCGTGGGTCTGCTTCGAGGCCCCGTCGATGCTGATCTGCAATGACTGGACGCGCCCATGCAGCGACGGGAACTTCTCCCATTCGCGTGGCGTGAGCAGCATCGCGTTGGTCATGATCCGAAAGCGTAGATCCGGATAGTCGTCCGCGGTCAGCCGCTCCATCAGCTGGCGGAAGTTTTTGCTGGCGAAGGGGTCTCCCGAGCCGGTGATGAATACCGACTTCGCATCGCGCAGCATCGGCAGGATCGCGCGCTCCTGCATCGCGCTGTAGCGCTCGCGGGTGGCGGCATCAGCAGCCTGTTTGGTGGTGCGACAGCTCGGGCAGGAGAGATTGCAGGTCACGTCATAGGCGAGGTTCACGTCCTGCGGGCCATGGGGCATCGCCGTCTCTTGCTCCGCGATCAATGCGGCGAGGCCAGGCCACTGCGCCATCGCCGCCTGCTTGGTCGGCAGCACGCCTGCCTGAATCTCGGGGCACAAGGTCTTGTTGCAATGACGATAGCTGCCGTCGTGGATGCTCGCGCGCACGGCCTGCGCGGTCTGCGAATTCCACACGCTTTCCCCGTCGGACCGGCTCAGGTCGCCCGCCGAGGCCGGCAGCCAATTCGCACAACATTGGTGCGCCGTGTTTTCCAGGACATGAAGTTGGAGAAACGGCTTCGGGCAGAAGCGCTCTTCCAGCCGATATTTCGGGTTGGCGGGATCGGCCAGCCCCTGGACGTGGAACAGGGCGCCTTGCAGCAGCAGCGAGTTGCCCTGCATCCCCGCGGCGCGGGTGAGGCGTGCAGTCGCGCCGGGCAGCTGCCCCTCGTGCGCGTCGCACATCGCGACGAGGATCTCGAGCGCGATTGCCAGGAACAGGTCGACCTTGGGATTGCTGCGCATCGCCGCGGCGTGGGTTTCGCGGATCACCGTTGAGAACAGCGGCAAGGCCCGCAGGAATTGCGGGAAGGCTGCCCAGATCTCGGGACGGTCGTCGATCTGGATGAGGTCCTGCAACATGGTGTGCAGCATGGTCTGCGCCTGTTCGCGCGCGACCTGATCGGCCTCGTCGGCGGCGTTGTGCGCGGTCATCGTCATGGCAGTTATCGTCCCCGGAACGCGCCAAAACGAAGGCGCTCTTTCCAGTATAGACGGTTACCGCGCTTCAGGGTCGGGCGGTCGGCATCCCCCGCGCTGCGGCTGCAAGGCCGGGGTCAAGCTTCAGCATCGCCCCCACCATGTCGTCGCGATAGCTTGCGGTAGGCGGGACGAGGCGCAACGCCCTGCCCCAGGCCTGCCGGGCCGCCGCCATATCGCCGGATCGTGCGAGGGCGATCCCACGATAAAAGGGCGGGCCGGGATGGTTCGGCGCGAGCGTCTCTGCCTTGTCGAAGGCATAGAGCGCAGCCGGGGACAGCCGGTCGCCATCATGTTCCGCAAGCGCAAGGCCCAGCCCCGCCCAAAGCCCCAGGTCGTTCGGCGCCTTGCGCACCGCCCCCAGCATCACCGTCGCGGCGAGCTGCGGCGCGCCGGCCCGGGTCATTGCATCGGCGGCCATGAAATAGCTGTAGTCGAAATTGAAGCGGCCGAAGAGCCCCTCGCGCGCCGCGATCAGATCGGCATCAAGCGGGCGCACGCTGGCGGCACCTTCCACCGGATGATCGGGCAGGCCCGGCTGCCCCTGCCAGGCATAGCCGGCCCCCGCGAGCATCACCGCCATCGCCGGCACCGTCCAGAACCGCGTCGGGAAGCGAATGAGTAGCAATAGAGCACTTGCCACCAGCGCCAAGCCGCCGAAGACCAGCCATCCCGTCATGCCGTCGTCCTCTTGAACACGCGGCGCGCGATCAGCAGCCCGAGACCCAGCAGGACCAGCGGGGCGATCCACAGCGGCGCGGTCACCGCGCTGAGCGGCGGGTCGTAGGTGACATAATCGCCATAGCGCTGCATCAGCCATTTGCGGACCTCGGCGGGTCGTTCGCCGGCCGCGATGCGCTGACGGACCAGCGCGCGCATCTCCCCCGCCATGTCGGCGTCGCTGTCGGCGATGCTCTGCCCCTGACAGACGAGGCAACGTAACGTCTCCATCAGCGCCTTGGCCTGCGCTTCCTCGTCGGGGTCGGGCAGCTGGGTGTAGGCGAGCGGCGACGCCGGCAGCGTCGAATCCGCCTGCGCCACGCCGGCCAGCACCAGCGCAAGGGGCAGCAGCGCCCGCCTCACTTCGCCTTCTCCAGGGCGGCAAGCAGCTTAGGCACGTCCTCGGCGCGGATGTCGCCGATATGCTGATCGACGATCACGCCGCGCGCGTCGATCACGAAGGTCTCCGGCACGCCCGAGGAGCCCAGCGACAGTTGCGCACGCATCGCAGGATCGTCGCCGATCCGGGCATAGGGGTCACCATGGCGCGCGAGAAAGGCCTGCACCTCCGCGGCGGTGTCACGCACGGCGATCGCGTCGATCTGCGCGCCCGCCTGCTTCAGCTTGAGCAGTTGCGGCGCCTCCGCCACACAGGGGATGCACCAGCTGGCGAAGACGTTGAGCAGCCGCGGCTTGCCCTTGGGCCAGGCTGCCGTGTCGATCCCGGGCTTTTCGTCGACGATCGGCGGCAGGTGGAGCGCGGGAAGAGGCTTGCCGACCATCGCAGAACGGACGATGCGGTCGCTTGGCTGGATCAGGCCGTTCACCACCAGCACGAAGACGAGCACGAACAGCGCGAGCGGCAGCCATATTAGCAGCTTCTTCATGCCCATGCCTCCCGCTCGCGCGCTTCTCGTCTGGCACGGAGCACGCGTCCGAACAGCGACAGGATGCCGCCCAGCGCTATCAGCCCGCCGCCCGCCCAGATCAGCGTAACGAACGGCTTCCACCATAAGCGTAGCTGCCAGCGCCCGGCCCCGTCCGCCGCGCCGAGCACGGTATAGACCTGGCCATCCCACAAGGTGGCGATCGCCGCTTCGCTGGTATTGGTCGGTGGATTGGAGAAGAAACGCTGCTGGGGGACCAGTTCGAAGGGCGCGCTCGCGCCGCGCTGCACCTGGAGGCGCGCCTCCAGCGCCGACCAATTGGGGCCGACCGTGGGACGCACTTCGGCAAGCGTCACCTTGAACGGGCCGACCGTCAGATGGTCGCCGACCGCCACGGCGGCCAGCCGCTCCTTCTTGAACAGGGTGTCCGCCGCCATACCGGCGAGGCTCACCGCGATACCGAGATGTGCGACGACCATGCCGTAGATCGGCAACGGTGTCCGCCGGAGGTTGCGCTTCCACAGCGGCGCGACGCTCGCCGCAGCCAGCCCGAAGGCAAGCGCGAGCACCAGCACCGCGATCGGCGACGCGAAGCCCGACAGGGCGAAGAACAGCGCGAAGGCCACGCCCGCCACCGCCACCGGAAGGGTGAGACGCGACAGCAGCGCCTGCGCCGAATCCTTGCGCCAGCGCAAGAGCGGCCCGGCCGCGGTGCCCGCGATCAGGAACAGCGCGATCGGCACCGCGGTCTTCTCGAAGAAAGGCGCGCCGATCGAGAGCTGTACGCCCATCGCTTGCGCGACCAGTGGATAGAGCGTGCCGATCAGCACGATCCCCAAGATCACACTAAGCAACAGGTTGTTGAGCACCAGCGCCGCCTCGCGGCTGACCAGCTGGAAGGTCGCGCCCTGCGTCACCGTGCCGACACGCGCCCCGAACAGCGCCAACGCCCCGCCGATATACAGGCCCAGCAAGGCGAGCAGGAAAGTGCCGCGCGTCGGGTCGACCGCGAAGGAATGGACGCTGACGAGAATGCCCGAGCGAACCAGGAACGTCCCGACCATCGACATCGAAAAGGCGACCACCGCCAGCATCAACGTCCAAGCCCGCAGCCCGTCCCGCGTTGCCAGCACGTTGACCGAATGGAGCAGCGCAGTTGCCGCCAGCCACGGCATCAGCGAGGCATTCTCCACCGGGTCCCAGAACCACCAGCCGCCCCAGCCGAGCTCGTAATAGGCCCAGTAGCTGCCCGCGGTGATGCCGATCGTCAGGAAGATCCAGGCCGCCAGCACCCAGGGCCGCATCGCCTTGGCGAAGGCGGGTCCCACGTCGCGCATCAGCAGCGCGGCGACAGCGAAGCTGAACGCCACCGACAGGCCGACATACCCCAGGTAGAGCGTCGGCGGATGAAAGGCGAGGCCGGGGTCCTGAAGCAGCGGGTTGAGCCCCTGCCCGTCCGCCGGCGCGGGGTTGAGCCGCGCGAACGGGTTCGAGGCGAAGGCGAGGAAGGCGTAGAAGCCGATCGCGATCGCCGCCTGCGCGGCAAGCGTCGCCGACAGCGTCTCCGCGACCAGCCGCCGTTCGAACAGCGCGACACCCGCGCCCGCAGCCGCGAGGACCGTCACCCAGAGCAGCATCGAACCCTCGTGGTTCCCCCAAGCGCCGGCGACCTTGTACAGCATCGGCTTCAGCGAATGGCTGTTCTCCGCCACCAGCAGCACCGACATGTCTGAAGTGACGAACAGCCAGATCAGGAGCAGGAAGGCCAGAAGCGCGAACAGCGCCTGAACCAGCGCGATGTGGCGGACCGCCGGCAGCATCGCGCGCGGATCGGTGGCCCGCGCCGCGGCAGCGCCCAACAGGAGCTGCGCGATGGCAAAGGCCGTGGCGAGCCACAGCGCCGCAAGCCCGGCTTCGGCGATCATGGCTCGAGGGACTCGCTCTTGTGCATCTTCCCCGCCATCTGCGGCGGCATGTAGCGTTCGTCATGCTTGGCGAGCAGATTGTCGGCGGCGAAGCTGCCATCGGACTGGAACTGCCCCTCGGCGACCACGCCCGACCCTTCGCGGAACAGGTCCGGGGTAACGCCGCGGAAGCGCACCGGCACCACGTCCTTGCCATCGGTGACCTTGAAGGCGATCGACACCCCGTCCTTGGCACGGACCAGCGAGCCCTTCTCGACCATGCCGCCCAGCCGAACCGCCTTGCCGAGCGGCAGCGGCTTGCCCGCCACGTCGCCAGGGGCATAGAAGAATGCGGCCTGGTCCTTGAGCGCCGAGAGCGCCAGCAGTGCCGCACCGATGATCGCCGCCACTGCCAGCAATGCCAGCGTCAGTCGTTGATGCTTTGCCTTCACGCGCGGCGCCCCAGCGCTTCGGCGTTGGTTTCCGCACGGCGCATCGCCCACCAGCTCGCTGCGGCAATGCCGCCGGTACCGATCGCCACGACCAGATAGGCGGCGGTCACGAACCACCAATGGTTCATTGCGCCGCCCTCCGCCGCAGGCGTGCCTCGACCTTTTGCTTGGCGAGCAGCGCGCGCATCCGCATCAGCACGATCGCGCCGAAGAGCAGGCTGAAACCCGACAGCGTGAACCAAAGCGGCCAGAGCATCGAGGCATCGATGGTGCTGCGGGTGAGCCCGATGCTCTCGCCCTGGTGCAGCGTATTCCACCACACCACGGAGTAGCGAATGATAGGCAGCAGCACGGTTCCCGCAACGCCGAACAGCGCCGGAATACGCCCGTCGCCGCTCCGCTCGGCATCGGCGCGAGCAAGCGCGATCCAGGCGATATAGACGAAGAACAGCAGCAGCATGCTGGTCAGCCGGCCATCCCATTCCCACCAGGTGCCCCAGGTGGGGCGGCCCCAGATCGCGCCAGTGATCAGGCACAACGCGGCGAATACCGCCCCGACCGGCGCGATGGCGCGGGCGGCGACGATGGCGAGCGGGTGCCGCCAGATCAGATAGCTCAGGCATGCCAGCGCGAGGCTACTCCACCCGCCCATGCCCAGCCAGGCGGTCGGCACATGGATGTAGAGGATGCGGACGCTGTCCTTCTGCAGATAGTCGGCAGGCGTCTGGGTGAGCCCGCCCCAGGCGCCGAACAGCGCCAGCGCCAGCCCGGCCCAGAACAAGGCGGGCGTGAGGGGCCGGGCGATCTTGAGGAAGCGCGCCGGGTTGGCGAGGGCGTGGAGCATCGGCACGGCGATGGAGTAGCCGGGTTTCTCCCTCGATTCCAAGCAGCGATTGCACCTTGCGTCGCGCGGCATGCGTAGGGTTGCAAAGTCGTGCAGCCTCCGCTACCCGGACGCCGTCATCTGGGGAGTAGCCAGTCGGTGCCTCGCGCACCGGGCGTCCGCGTCAACACACTTGGTCGAGAGGCCATGGCGCAGGCGGAGCCGCAAGGTTCGGGCGAGACCAATGGCGTCGCATCTCCGCTCGTGCCGGGCGGGGGGATGCGATGTCGTTGGATTCGCATCCGCCCGGCCCCGGAGAATTTCTTGGAAGCCTTGCTCACCTCCACGGTGGTGGTCGCACTCGCTGAAATCGGCGACAAGACCCAGCTGCTTGCCATTCTGCTCGCCACCCGGTTCAAGAAGCCCGTGCCGATCATCTGCGGCATCTTCGCCGCCACCATCGCCAATCACTTCCTCGCCGCATTGGTGGGCGCCGAAGTCGCCGGACTGTTGGACAGCGTGTGGTTCCGCTACGCGATCGCCGCCTCGTTCGTCGCGATGGGCCTGTGGACGCTGATCCCGGACAAGCTCGACGAGGACGAAGAGACGAAGCCCGCGCGGTTCGGCGCGTTCCTGACGACCGCCATCGCCTTCTTTCTGGTCGAGATGGGCGACAAGACCCAGGTCGCCACGGTGGCGCTCGGTGCACGCTTCCACGCGGTGCTGCCGGTGACGGCGGGGACGACGCTGGGGATGATGCTCGCCAATGTGCCGGCGGTGTTCCTCGGCAAGGCGGTGATCGACCGGGTGCCGCTGACGACGGTGCATCGCATCGCCGCGCTGCTCTTCGTCGCGATCGGCCTGTGGCTTGCGGCGCAGACGGCGGGGTGGTTGTAAGATTTTGAATTCCTCCCCTGCGTACGCAGGGGAGGGGGACCATTTGCGCCAGCAAATGGTGGAGAGGCCGCCGCGGCACGCGGCGGTTTGCCCCCACCCCCAAACGCGAAAGACCGCGCCTTGCGGCGCGGCCCCTCCACCATGCTGCGCATGGTCCCCCTTCCCGTTCCGGGGAGGAATTTCAGAAGATTACCGCCCGATCAGGCGCTGGGCGATGCGGTCGGCGACTTCGCTCGACGGATCGCCGGTCGCTTCGCTCTCGTCCCACACCTGGTCGAGGCGCACCGGGATCTTCTCGACCCGCGCATCGACCTCGGAACGGTCGCCCTGCCCCAGATACTCCAGCGCAACGTTGATGATGCCGCCGGCGTTGATGACGTAATCCGGCGCGTAGACGATGCCGCGCGCATGCAGGCGGTGGCCGTCTTCGCGCGTGGCGAGCTGGTTGTTCGCACCGCCGGCAACCACACGCACCTTGAGCGCGGCGATCGACTGTTCGGTGAGGATCGCCCCCAGCGCGCAGGGGCTGAGGATATCGGCGTCGTGCGCGAGGATCGCATCGGCATCGATCGCCTCGGCGCCCAGCTCGGCAGCCAGCGCCTTGGCGCGGTCGCCATGCACATCGGCCAGCGTCAGCTTGGCGCCGTCCGCCGCCAGCAGCCGGGCGAGCCCGCCGCCGACCGAACCGACACCCTGGATCGCGACGCGCACACCGGCCATCGAATCGACGCCCAGGCCCCGCTTCGCCGCCGCCTTGACGCCGAGATAGACGCCGCGCGCCGTTACCGGGCCCGGATCGCCGCCCGCGCTGCCCGCCGCTACCGGCAGGCCGGAGACGTGCTTGGTCCGGGTCGCGACGACCTTCATGCGGGCTTCGGACATGCCGACATCCTCGGCGGTCACATAACGGCCGTGGAGCGATTCGACCGCGCGGCCGAATGCCTCGAGCTGCGCCTGGGTCACTTCCGCACCCGGCTTGTCGGCGAGGATCACGCCCTTGCCGCCGCCCATCGGCAGATCAGCCATGGCGTTCTTGTAGCTCATGCCCCGCGAGAGGCGCAGGGCATCGGTGATCGCAGCGCGGTGGTCGGCATAATGCCAGAAGCGCACACCACCCGCAGCAGCACCCAGCGCGGTCGAGTGGACGGCGATGATCGCGCTAAGGCCGGAAGCCCGATCCGAGAAGAGGTGAACGCCCTCGTGGTCGTCGAAATCGGGAAAGCCCCAGTCGGTGATCATGGCTGGATCCGCGCTGCTATGAAGGGGAAAATGGGGCGACCAACGGGAATTGAACCCGCAACCTCTGGTACCACAAACCAGCGCTCTAACCGATTGAGCTATGGTCGCCGTGAAGGAGTGCGCGCTTAGCGGGCTCCGAAGCGGAGCGCAAGATGATTACGCACCCTGCCCTCGGGAAATTTTGACTGCCTCCTCCGGCGTCGTCATCCCGGTCCGCGCAAGATGGCGGGCGGCGGAGCCCAGATTGGGCGTGCTGACAAAGGCGTGGCGGGCGAGAATTGCAGCGTCGCCGCCGTCATTGACCAAACGGCGAATCGTGGCGTCACCGCGGATGGATTCGAACACCCCCGTCTGTCCGGCGAACCCGGTGTCGGCGCAGGCGCTGCACCCCGACGAGGCATAGACGATCGCGCCGGGATCGAAGCCGAGCAGCGCGGAGACCGAACCGGTTGCCTGCACCGGCTCCCGGCATTCGGGGCACAGCCGTCGCACCAGCCGCTGCGCCATCACCAGGCTGAGTGCCGATGCGAGGTGGAATGCCTCCACGCGCCAGGCGCGTAGCTGCTGGATCGCCGCCACCGAGTCCTGCGCGTCGATGCCGGCGACGACCAGCCGCCCCGCCTGGGTGGCCTGCACCGCCGCCGCGGCCGCGGCCCGATCCTCCAGCGAATCGATCACCAGAATGTCGATATCTTGTTCGATCCCCGCGCGCAGCGTCTCCGCCGGCGCAACGACCGCAGCATCCGCCCAGGTCACGCCCAGTATTTCAGGCATCGCACCGCTCGTTACCGCCAGCGCGGGCCGGGTACGCGACACCGCGTGCCCCAGCAGCGCGTACACCGTCGTGCTGCGGCCATGGCCCGGGGGCGCCGCGACCAGGATCAGCCCGGGTCGTGCAAGCACCGTGCGGGCATGATTCGCGAGAGCCGCGCTCATGCCCAGCGCTTCCAGCTCGCGGTGCCCGGCCTGGCGCGGCGCGCGCTGCACCACCACGCGCTGCCCGTGCACGACCGGCAGCACGAAAATGTCCAGCACCTCGCCTTCCCACCGCATTTCGCCGCGCCGCGGCAGCACGCCATCGGAGGAGAGCCGCGCGGCATCGGTTATCTGGCGGATCACTGCGGCGCCTTCGGCCTGTGTGACTTCCCGAAACGGATGCAGGAGGCCTGACGCTCGAAACGCGATATCGATACCGCGCGCGGTGGGTTCCAGATGGAGATGGGAGGCTTCGAGCCGCGCCGCTTCGGCCAGCAACGCTTCCAGGTGCAGCGCTGCATGCGCACGCCCACCCGTCGCTTCCGGATACCGTTCGACCTCGATGTGCACTGTCATTCCCCTGCCGGACGGCGCCCGGCTACGCAGACTTTGTGACGATCGACCTTCACATTTGTGACGATTCTACGTCGCGCTGGCATGAAATCACCTGTTTTGGCAAAAGCACAACCATGCAGACGCCTCCCCTCCCCTCGCTCGGCAGCGGCCATCCATCCGAGCCCGTCGTCGCGCGCATCCTTTCCTATCCGGGGGTCCAGAAGGTCCCAAGCCCGAAAGTGACGCTGTTCATCGTGCGCAACTTTCTCGACGCTGCACAATGTGCGGGGCTGATGGCGCGCATCGACGAGCATCGCCGTCCGTCCACGCTCGCCAATGCGGGCGATGATTACGCATTCCGCACCAGCGAAACCTGCGACCTCGCTACCGAGGACCCGCTGGCGATCGAACTCAAGGCGCGTATCCTCGACTTCATTGGCCTGGACGGCACACATGCCGAGCCGATGCAGGGCCAGCGCTATGCAATCGGCCAGGAATTCAAGGCGCATACCGACTATTTCGATCCGGGCACCCCCGACTTCCACAAGTTCTGCGACGTGGCCGGGCAACGCACCTGGACGGTGATGCTCTATCTCAACGCGGTGGAGGCGGGCGGTGCCACGCGCTTCAGGGCGATCGACAAGATCGTCCAGCCCGAAGCCGGCAAGCTGCTTGCCTGGAACAATCTGCGACCGGACGGCAGCGTCAACCCCGCGACGATCCACCACGCGATGAAGGTGCGTGCGGGCACGAAATATGTGATCACCCAGTGGTTCCGCGAACGCCCCTGGGGCTGGTGAGCGAAGGGCCCGGCAGCGCATGCGCCGGGCCCTCCCTCGTGCCTCAGAAGGTCGTCGAAAGCGACAGCTGCAGCGTCGTCCCCGGCGAATAGCGGTTGTAGATCACGGTGCGCGTGCCGTTCGACTGGAGTTCCTTGTACCGGCGCCCGGTGATGTTGCGCGCCTCGAACTTCGCGTCGAACTGACGACCCGCAAGCATCACCCCCTGACGGGCGACGAAATCGAGATTGAACCCCGGATATTCGTACACGTCGGGTTGGTTCTGGTTGGCAAGGCCGCGGCTGGTGACGCGCTTGCTCGCATAGGACAGGATGAAGGTCTGCTGCGAGAGCCGACCCGAACTCTCCATGCCGAGCTGGAGATTGACCAGATGGTCGGACTGGCCGGTCAGCGAGGCGCCATCGCGGAAATAGTCCGTCGCGTTGGTCGACGTGGCGGCATAGACCGCCGTGCTGTCGCCCTGCCCCACCTTCAGCTCGGACTTGGTGTAGGTGTAGTTCGCGATCACCAGCAGGCCGCGTTCGCTGAAGAACGGCGCGTTGAACCAGTCGGCAAGCGTGAACTTCTTCTGCGCCTCCAGCTCGGCACCGTAGAGATTGGCCTTGGGGGCGTTGGCGAAGCTGGTCACCAGCTGGTCGGTACCCGTGATGAACGCCTCGATCGGGCGATTGATGCGCTTGTAGAAGCCCGCCGCGGAGACCCTCTGGTCACTGCCCAGATACCATTCGAACCGGCCCTCGCCATTGTACAGCGTGCTGTCCTGGAGCAGCGGGTTGCCGCGATACTGGCGGTTGGTTTCCGGATCGAAGTAGAACTGGAAGATCAACTCGCGGAACTGCGGCCGCGCGATGGTCTTGGATCCGTTGAGGCGGAACTGCATGCCCGGGCGGAACTGCCAGGTCACGGTCGCCGCCGGGAGCCAATAGTCGTTATTGAGGTTGGTGGACGCGTCGCTCGCGCCGGCGGTGTTGAACACCTGCGCCGGGCTGACGACTTCCTTGGCCGTTTCGTAGCGCACGCCGGTGTCGATCGAGAGGTCGGGCGTGATCTGATAGACCGCCCGGCCATAGCCGGCATGGTTGCGCAGCGAGGCGTTGAAGGCGGGGTTGCCTTCGTTCGTCTCGATCAGCTGGATCTTGTAATAGTTGATGATCCCGGGGCTCAGCAGCAGGTCCGGCCGCAGCATCGCGACCCCGTTGGGGAAGCTGCTGGGCGCCGTGAACTGGAAGTCGCGGCGCGAGCTGAAGCGCTTGGTCTTCAGATAGGAATAGCCGGCCGAGAGGCTCAGATCGGTGATGGGCTTGAACGTCAGGTCCGCGCCGCCCGAATAGAGATCCTCATTGAGATCGGAATAGCTGGCGTTCGCGTCGCCATTATTGCCGTTGTTCAGACGGTTGATGAAATATTGGCCGTAGGGGTCGGACGCGACGTTCGTGCGGATATATTCGAAGCTCAGCTCGCTCGGCGACTTGCGCTTGGAATTGGCATAGCTGCCGCGCAGATCGAGGCTCAGCGTCGGGGTCAGCTTGAATTCGCCGACAAGCTGCGTATCGATCAGCTGCCGCTCGAACCAGCGGGTTTCCTGCTGCTGCACGTCGGTGGTGACGTTGTTGTTGCGGTTGCCGAGGCCAAGCCGCGTGTTCTTCAACGTGTCACGGATATAGACGTTGGTCCAACGCAGCTTGTTGTCGCCGAACTCGAAGCCGACGCCGAGCAGCCCGTTGAGGACGATGCGGTTGTCGGTGCTGATCCGCTCGAAGTCGCTCTCGAGCGCGGACAGATCCGAGGTGATCGAATATTGCTGGATCGAATCGCGGACGCTCCACTTGTTGCTGTAGCCGGCGGTGGCGATCAGCCCGAGCGTGTTCTCCCCCACATCGAAGGACTTGCCCGCCGAAACGCCGACCGACCAGTTGGGCGGCAGGTCGGGGTTGCGCTGCAGCAGCGCGTTCTTGGCGTTGACCAGCTGGCCGGCGATCGCCGCACTGTCGACGGTGCCCGAGCTCAGTCGCGCACCGCTGTCGAAATAGGCCTTGAGCGCCGGCGCGAGATCGCGGCTGCCGCTATCGAAGCCGGTCCAGTCATGTTTGCCGCCGGCATAGACATAGCCGAGCTGGGTCGTCGCCCGGCTGTTGATTCCAAGGCCGCCGCCCAGGGTCAGAAAGCCCTTTTTCGGGGCGGCATTGGTGGTGAGGTTGATCACGCCGCCGCCGAATTCGCCCGGATAGTTGACCGAGTAGCTCTTCTGGACGAGCGACGAGGAGACGACGTTGGTGGGGAACAGATCGAGCGGAACGACCCGCTTAAGCGGCTCGGGGCTCGGCAGAGGCGAACCGTTGAGCAGCGCCAGCGAGTAGCGATCGCCCAGGCCGCGGACGAAGACATAACCGTTGCCGACCACGCTGAGGCCGGTGACCCGGCTGAGGGCGCCGGCGATGTCGCCTTCGCCGGTACGCTGGATATCGGCGGCGGACAGCACGGACACGACCTGCGGAATGTCGCGGGTCAGGTTGGCGCGGCGGCCGGTGACGACGATCTCACCGGGCACGGAGACGTCGGGCGCCTCTTCCTGCTGTGCGTCGGGTGCCGGCGCCGGCTGATCGGCGGCATTGGTCGCCTGGCCGGTCTGCGGCCCGGGCGTGGTGGGCGCGGTCTGGGCACGCGCGAGCGCGGGCGCCACGAGCGCGGAGGAGAAGAGCAGCAGGCTGGCAAGCCCCAACGACTTGGTCATTATGAACCCCTAGTTCGTACATCGGGAAAGGGCGGAGCGTGCCCGGTTCGGCCACGCCCCGCCCTCCAGTCAGGTCAGGCTTGGCCTCAGGTCGTCGGCAGCGAAGTGCACGAACGGCCCGTTACGGTCGCGTTGTCGAACGCGGCGTAGCCCGAGTTGCAGGTCCAGCCGGCGTACCAGGTGTCCTGCGCGTTGCGCACGGCACCGATCCACGTCGTGGTGTCGAAGAAGCCGGTCGTGTCCAGCGTCTTCAGATCGGTCGCGGTCACCGCAGTTTCGGTCGCGCCGTTGACGAACAGGGTCGCCAGCGAGTTGACGAAGCTGTCGTTGTTGTTGTTCGCACCCGAGCCGAAGGCGGTAGCAATCTGCGCGGCGGTGTAGGTTCCGGTGCCGATATACTTGGTGGCGTTGCACTGCAGGACCACCGAGCGGGCCGTCAGCGTCGCCGGCGTGGTGCCCGAACCGTTCATGCGCAGGCATTCATTGTTCGGCGAGATGACCAGACCGTTGACCAGCGTGAGGTCGGCATTGCCGCGCAGCAGGATCGAGGCCTGGTCATTGGCTTCGTTGTTGCTGCTCGACTGGCTCTGGATCGCGGTGAAGTTCGCGACCTTCGTGACTTGGCGGGGCGTGTCGCCTTCGTTGCCGTTGCTGTCGACTTCCATCAGCGCGTCGCCCTGGCCGGTGCGCTGCACCAGCAGGACATACTGGAACAGGCCCTGCAGACCGGTGTCGATGTCGAGGCTGTCGTCGTCCGCGCCGGTGGCGATGTAGTGCTTGAAGCGCACCGTGCCGCCGAAGAACTCCATGCCGTCGTCCGAGCTGTTGTGGCTCTGGACATAGTCGAGCGTGGTGCCGCTGCCGATGCCTTCGGCGGTCAGCGCCTGCAGCTCGACGTTCGAGCCGAGGACATAGCCCGAATAGCGGATCTGCACATACTTCATCGCGCCAGCGTTGTAGGTATCGTCCGTGCCGCCGAAGGTCGCCGGATCTGCCGCGCCTTCCGTCTGGCGCTCGCAGGTGTTGGCAGCCGTCGAACCGCTGTTGCAGTCGGTGATGCGACCGCGACCCATGAGGACGACACCGCCCCACTGGCCGAAGGAGCCGTCGTTGCTGATGCCCAGCACGTTGTCGCGGCTGGTGAACACGATCGGTGCCACGGCGGTGCCGACGGCGCTGATCTTGTTGCCGCGGTTGACGGCGAGCCACGAGGTACCGGTGCCGCCGAACAGGATCACGCCCGGCTGAATGGTGAGCGTGACGTTCGTATCCGCGGACAGCTGGCCGCTGCCGTTGAGCGTGAAGCCGTTCGCAGTGGTGCAACCCACCGTCGAGGTGGTCCGCGGCGCGGCGCTGGTCGGCGCGCTGAAGCCGCTATCGCAGCCGACGTCGACCCGGCCGCGCATCTGATAGAGCAGACCGGCAATCTTCGGCAGCTCGACGCTGCGCGAAATGATCGAAGGCAGCGTGCACACGCGCCACGTGCCGGTCGGGCCGGTGATCGTGCCATCATCGGTCAACCCCTTCGGGTCGGCGATCGTCGGGCAGCCGGTGGCCGGGGTGACCAGCGTCGCGCCGGGCGTGGGCGTCGGGCTCGGTGCCGGCGTCGGCGCGGGGTTGTTGATGATCACGTTGCCGCCGGTGCCCGGCGAGGCGATGTCGTTCGCGCCGTCACATGCCGACAGCGCGGCACCCGCGCAGCTCGTCATGAGGATGAGGGCAAGGCGTTGGAAGCTGGCCATAATGTCTCCGTTCCGGCAAAAGCCGGTTTTTGCGCGAATGCGATTCAGTGCGGGATCGACTCGGCAATTCCCCCGTCGGCCGCATCGCGGCGCTAGGGGGAGGACATGACGCCTGCGTGCGAGAACCGTGACGAATGGAAGACGGTTAAATTACACGCTGGTGACACGCCGCGAGTGTGCCATTTCCGCCACAGCCCTTTTCAGAACCCTGCGGTAAGTATTACGCCCAAGCACACAGCGCCGCCGGCAAGCGCCTGCCGCATGCCCAGCGCCTCGCGGAACAGCCGGTGACCGGCCACCGCGGCAATCGGCATCTCGATCACGCCAAGCGAGCGTACTGCCGCTGCCGGCGCGAGGTTGAGCGCGAAGAACCAGCCCGAAGAGGCTAGCGCGCCGAAGAGCCCGGCGCCCAATGATCCGCGCCAGCCGGCGATCACCGCTCGAAGCGCATCGGGATCACGCCACAGCAGGAACCCGACCAGCCCGACCGTTTGTACCGCCTGCACCAGCGTGACGCTGGTCATCGCGGCGAAGAAGGGATGCGTCGGCTCCAGAACGAGGCCGGCATGGCGGAAACCGTTGAGTGCCAGGCCGAACAACAGGCCCGAATGCGTTCCGAACACCACGCCCGGCAGCAACTGCCCCTCTCCGCCCACGTCGCGCGGCCAGACCAGCACCGCGAGACCTGCGGTCGTCACCACCACGCCGAGCCAGCCGACCGGAGTCAACGTGTCCCCGAACACCAGCAATCCCGCGAGCGCGGCCAACGGCACCGAGCTCTGCTGGAGCGCGGTGCCTACCGCGAAGCCGGCATGGTGCATCGCCTGCAGCAAGGCCGCGGTCGCCAACACCTGCGCCAGCGCGCCGAGCAGCGCCGGCCACCAGAAGGCCCAACCGAAATGTGGATGGAGATTGGCCGGCCCGGCCACGGCGATCGCACCCAGCATCAGCGCGGTGGAGAAGGGCAGCCCGAACAGAAACCGTACCAGCGTCGCGCCCCACGGCCCGCTCGAGGCCATCATCCCCCGCTGGAACGCGTTGCGCGCCACTTGAAAGGCTGCCGCCGCGACCGTCGCCCCCGCCCACAACATCGACATCGTCTCCGTCCGCGCCCTGCGCAGCGATCGAGGAAACCGGCTTATGGGCTATGATGCCGCGCCTATCGCGCACTGGGTGGCCGGGCAACAAAAAAGCCCGCCGAACCTGGGGTCCGGCGGGCTCCTCTACATGGTGGGCGCGGCTGGGATTGAACCAGCGACCCCTGCGGTGTGAACACAGTGCTCTACCACTGAGCTACGCGCCCATTGGCCTATGGGTGAAACCCTGCGGCCAAAACGGGAAGCGGGCCTTTACGGTGCGCTTGGCGGCCTGTCCAGCCCCGTTTCGCGCCCCGCCCGCATTTTTTCGATGCTTAGTTCACCGAGTCCTTGAGCACCTTGCCCGGCTTGAACTTGGGCTGGTTCGACGCCTTGATGGTCATCTCCTCGCCGGTGCGGGGATTGCGGCCGGTCGACGCCTTGCGCTTGCTGACCGAGAAGGTGCCGAAGCCCACGAGGCGGACTTCGTCGCCCTTCTTGAGCGCGCCAGTGATCACGTCGAACACTGCTTCGACGGCCTTTACCGCGTCGCCCTTGGCCAGGCCCGATACATCCGCGACCTGACCGATCAGCTCTTGCTTGTTCATGCTGGTGCAAACCCCCTGATATTGTGCGGGATACCGCGTTGATTGGATTGGATAGCCGAATGAGTCGCGGCGGCTGCGCTGGCGTGCGAGTCAGCACGGGCGAGCCGCCGGAGTCAAAGTCTTTCGGCGTGAATTGCGTCAGAAAAGTTACGTCATGTCAATGATGCAAAGCATCTCCGATCGCCGCCACGCCGACGGGCGGCTGGGTAGCGAGTTCGTCTGCATCGGACCAGTCGATTGCGGTAAGCGGCTCGGTCAGCGCAAGCCGCAAAACCTCGTCGACGTGCGAAACCGGGACAATCTCCAGCCCCTCGCGGATGTTCGCCGGAATCTCGGCGAGGTCCTTCTCGTTCTCCTCGGGGATCAGCACCATCTTGATGCCGCCCCGCAGCGCCGCGAGAAGCTTCTCCTTGAGCCCGCCGATCGGCAGCACGCGGCCCCGCAGCGTCACTTCGCCGGTCATCGCCACGTCCTTGCGGACCGCGACCCCGGTGAGCGTCGAAACGATCGAGGTGACCAGGCCGATGCCCGCCGACGGACCATCCTTCGGCACCGCGCCCTCGGGCAGGTGGACGTGGATGTCCTTCCGCGCGAACAGGCTAGGCTTGATGCCGTAGCTCGGGCTGCGCGCACGGACGAAGCTGAACGCGGCTTCCACCGATTCCTTCATCACGTCGCCCAGCTTGCCGGTCGTCTTGATCGCCCCCTTGCCGGGTACGGTGACGCTCTCGATGGTCAGCAGCTCGCCGCCCACTTCGGTCCAGGCGAGGCCGGTGACCGCACCGATCTGGTGCTCCTCCTCGCCCACCCCGAAGCGATACTTCCGCACGCCGGCATAGTCTGCAAGGTTCTCGGGCGTGATGGTCACCTGGGTCTCCTTGCCCTCGAGGATCTTGCGCAGGCTCTTGCGGGCAAGCTTGGCGATCTCGCGCTCCAGCGTACGCACGCCGGCTTCGCGGGTGTAATAGCGGATCAGGTCGCGCAGGCCCTCGTTGGTGAGGACGAACTCGCCGTCCTTGAGGCCATGCGCGTCGACCTGCTTGGCGACCAGGTGCCGCTCGGCGATCTCGACCTTCTCGTCCTCGGTATAACCCTCCAGCCGGATGATCTCCATGCGGTCGAGCAGCGGCTGCGGCAGGTTGAGCGAGTTGGCCGTGCACACGAACATCACGTCCGAGAGATCGATGTCGATCTCCAGATAATGGTCGTTGAACTTGCTGTTCTGCTCCGGATCCAGCACCTCGAGCAGCGCCGAGGCCGGATCGCCGCGGAAGTCCTGGCCCAGCTTGTCGATCTCGTCGAGCAGGAACAGCGGGTTCGAAGTGCCGGCCTTTTTCAGGTTCGACACGATCTTGCCCGGCAGCGAGCCGATATAGGTCCGGCGATGGCCGCGGATTTCGGCTTCGTCGCGCACGCCCCCCAGAGACTGGCGGATGAACTCGCGCCCGGTCGCCTTGGCGATGCTCTTGCCCAGGCTGGTCTTGCCCACGCCCGGCGGGCCGACGAGGCACAGGATCGGCCCCTTCAGCTTGTTGGTGCGCGCCTGGACCGCGAGGTATTCGACGATCCGGTCCTTCACCTTCTCCAGGGCATAATGGTCCTGGTCGAGCACGCCCTGCGCCTCGGCGATGTCCTTCTTCAGCTTGGACTTCTTGCCCCAGGGCAGGCCAAGCAGCACGTCGAGATAGTTGCGCACGACGGTGGCCTCGGCCGACATCGGCGCCATCGTCTTGAGCTTCTTCAGCTCGCCCTGCGCCTTGGCGCGAGCTTCCTTGGAAAGCTTGAGCGTGGCGATCTTCTGGGTGAGCTCGGCGACCTCGTCGCCCTCGCCCTCTTCGCCCTCATTGCCCAGCTCGCGCTGGATCGCCTTGAGCTGCTCGTTGAGATAATATTCGCGCTGCGTCTTCTCCATCTGGCGCTTGACGCGGCTGCGGATCTTCTTCTCGACCTGCAGCACGCCCAGCTCGCCTTCCATGAAGGCAAACACCATCTCCAGCCGCTTCTGGGGATCGTTCTCGACCAGCAGGGCCTGCTTGTCGGCGACCTTCACCGAGATATTGGCGGCAACCGCATCGGCGAGACGCGACGGGTCTTCCAGCTCGCCCAGCTGCACGGCGGTTTCGGCCGGCAGCTTGCGGTTGAGCTTGGCATAATTCTCGAACTGCTCGACGACCGAGCGCATCAGCGCCTTCAGCTCGGGGCTGAGATCCTCTGGCTTGAGATTGGCAACGGCCTCGTCGACGCCTTCCTGCGCCGCTTCGAGCGACGTGTCGCCCTCCTCCACCGGCTCGACATGGGCGGTGAGATACGCGCCGGTCTCCTCGATGGAGAGCAGGTTGCCGCGCTCCTTGCCGGCGACGAGCACGCGCACGGTGCCGTCGGGCAGCTTGAGCAGCTGGAGGACTTCGGCGGAAACGCCGGTATCGTAGAGGTCTTCGCGGCCGGGATCGTCCTCGGCCGGATCGAGCTGCGCGACGAGGAAGATCTCCTTGTCGGCAGCCATCGCCGCTTCCAGCGCCGCGACCGACTTATCGCGGCCGACGAACAGCGGCACGATCATGTGCGGGAAGACGACGATGTCGCGAAGCGGCAGGACGGGATAGGACTGCTTCATGAAAACTCCGGGTCTGCCCCCGTCGGGGGGCACCATAGACCTTATATATGGGGCCTGGAACGATCGCATCAATCGCGTGGCGGCATTAACCCAGATTGCGGTGGAAAACGCCAGCCCTGGGCTGCGTTCTTACGCCTCTCGCCTCGCACGCCGGCATCGCTATCATGCCCGCACCTGTCGATTCGCCCGTGGAACGGGACTGCAGGGCCATTTGGGGGACGCATTGAAGATTTCCACATTCGCGATGGCCATGGCCGCGCTTACGACGACAATCGGGCAGGCACAGGCACAGAAGCGCGGCGAGCCGCCGATCACCCCGACGACCCAGGCCTCGGGCGGCGCGATCGCGCCGGAGCGGGCGGCGCTGCGGCTCGACCATGCCGATCTCGCGATCGAGGTGCTCCCCGCCAGCTACACGCTCCACGGCACCGCCACGCTCACCCTTCGCACGAGCGCCGCGCAGCGCGAACTGCAGATCGACCTCGACCGCAACCTGCCGGTGAGTGCGATCCGCATCGACGGCAAGCCTCTGGCGCCCACGCAATGGCGCAACCCCGAAGGCCGGCTGTTCATCACCCTGCCCCGCCCGCTCAAGGCCGGCGACAAGGTGGTCGCCGAGATCAGCTATGGCGGAACCCCGCACGTCGCGGTGCGCGCACCGTGGGATGACGGCTTCGTCTGGGCGACCACGCCCGGGGATAAGAAGCCCTGGATCGCCACCACCGCGGAAGGCTATGGCTGCGACCTGTTCTGGCCCTGCCTCGATTTTCCGCAGGGCGAGCCCGCGCTGGTCGACCTGCACATCACTGTGCCCGCCGGGCTCAAGGCGCCCTCCAACGGCAAGCTGCTGGGGGTGGAGACGCTCGCCGACGGCCGCACCACCTGGCACTGGCGCGCGAAGAGCCCCAACCCTTACGACGTGGCGCTCAACATCGGGCCCTATCAGGAGCTGACCGGCGAGTATAAGAGCCGGTTCGGCAACAGCTTCCCGCTACACTATTGGTACCTGCCCGGCCGTGAGGCCAAGGCCAAGGCCCTGTTCGCCGAGTTCGCGCCGACAGTCGATTTCTACGAGAGCATGATCGGCCCCTTCCCCTGGGGCGACGAGAAGCTCGGCGTGGTCGAGACGCCGCACATGGGCATGGAGCACCAGACCATCAACGCCTATGGCAACAACTACCGCAAGACCCCGTCGGGCTTCGACGAGATCTTCCAGCACGAGCTCGGCCATGAATGGTTCGGCAACCAACTGACCGCCGCCAACTGGGACGATTACTGGCTCCACGAGGGCTATACGCAATATATGCAGCCGCTCTACGGCCAATGGCGCGAAGGGGATGCCCGCTACGCCGCGATGATGGACGAATTTCGCCGCGCCATCCGAAACAAGTCGCCGATTGTCTCGGGGAAGATCCGCACCGAGGAAGAGGTGTATGAGGAGGACAAGGGCGGCCCGGGTCAGGACATCTACTATAAGGGCGCCTGGGTCCTCCACACGCTCCGCTACATGATCGGCGACGGCGCGTTCTTCGAAGTCACACGACGGATCGTCTATGGCCGGCCCGACCCGAAACCCGGCAACTTCCAGCCGCGCTTCGGCACCACCCGCGAATATATCGGCATTGTCGATCAGGTGACGGGGCAGGACCTGCGATGGTTCTTCGACGCCTACCTCTATCAGGCCGGGTTGCCGGAGCTGGTGAGCGAACGGTCCGGCGATCGGCTGACGCTGCGATGGAAGACCGGCAGCGACCATCCCTTTCCGCTGCCTGTGGACGTCTCTATTGACGGCAAGCGGCAGAAGGTGGCGATGCCCGGTGGCACAGCAACACTTGCGGTTCCGCCCGCGGCACACGTCGTACTCGACCCCGACGCGCATGTTCTGCGCCGCTCCGAAGCGGTGGATGCGCTCCAGCGCTGGATGCGTGAACGATGATCGGGATCATCGCACCTACGCCAGTTGGCGTTCCCGCGCTGGTCGCATTGCTGCTCGGCTTTCTCTGCTTCGTGGCAGCGGTGGCCTTTGTCCGTTTTCGCCGTGCGCGTCGCGGCGAGGCCGGTGCGAACGTGGGCAGTCGGTCGGGCAAGGGAATCTGGCTGCAGGGGCTGGGCTTTTTCCTCGTCGTCTTCGGACCGATGCGATTGACGCTGCAGGCCATGTCGGCGGCGGCCGTAGGTCAGGCGGTGCTCGTCGCGGTGCTCGCGGGCACCTGTATCGCGCTGTTCCTGTCCGCGGCGACGGCAATGGGCAGCAATTGGAGCTTCGCCGCGCGTACGCGACGGGATCATGATCTCGTCACATGGGGACCCTTCGCGACCATCCGGCACCCGATCTACACCGGCCTGTTCGCGATGCTGCTGGCGATGGCGATCGCGTTCGGTCACTGGCGCGGGCTTATCCTCGGACTGCCGCTGTTCGCCTGGGGCACCTGGATTCGCGTCGTCGAAGAGGAAACGCTGCTGCAGGCGCGATTCGGACGCCAATATGCGGCCTATGCCGCCCAGGTAAAACGGTTCGTCCCGCGTCTCTTCTAACCCGCGCTCGGGGCGCGCCGCCCTGCCCGACTTGCATCGGTGGCGAGGCTCTGCGACCCTTTGGTCGAACGACGAGATGCGCACGACCGGCTGGGGTGAGGAATGAAACTGCTTTACGGCCTGATCTTGGGGCCTTCCCTCATGTTTGCCGCGCTGCCCTCCAGCGCGCAGGAAGATGTGCGCGTCGAGGGCGACTGGACCCACAGCGCCAGCGGGATGGTGTTTCCGGAGCGTCTGGGGAATGCGCTGCGCACCCGCATCCACAGCTACGATGACGAGCATCTCGACGTCAGCGCGGGCTATTCGCTGCGGCGGGGCGGCGAGCTTGGGTTCGTGACGCTCTACGTTTACCCTGCCGTGCCCGGCCAGAATTGTGCGGAGGCGTTCGCCGAGATCGAGCGCAACGTCGCCCAGAGTAACACCGATGTGAAGCTGGTATTGCGGGACCGCTGGCCCTCCCCTTCCGGCCAAACTCCCGACGTCGCCTATCACGCCCGCTTCACCATGCGCGGGACGCTTGACGGCAAGGATCAGCCGCTAACCTCCGAAAGCTATCTATTCTGTCCGGCAGGCGGCACCTGGCTGGTAGCCGCGCGCGGCAGTTGGGCGCGCTCAGCACAGCTGGAATCGGCGTTTACCGAGCTCTTGCACGGCCTGCAGTGGCCGCTTTCGCTGGACGAAGCGAACGAAACCAGCCCGGCCGCGAAGTAACACAATAGGGCTCGATGCGTTGCGCTGCCGTACTGCCGCGTTTCGTGCGGCAATACGTCTTACCCCAGATTCATGAGACTCCTTCGCGACAGGCGCCAATCTATTTCCCTGATCAAGGTTAATCACTTAATGATATTTTCTACCCAAAGCGGCCTGTACTGATCCACCCCGGCTTGTCGGACCGTCGGCACGTCCACAGGGGGGGGCAGCATCATGCAGCCGACAAAGGCAGAGTTGCCCGATCGAATTTATGGCATGGACGTCTGGCGCGGCGCATTGCTTGCAGCAGGACTGGTCGTGCACTGCGCCGCACTTTCCGACCTCACCGCGTTCAACATGATCGAAGATGCATCACATCTGTGTCGGATGGAGGCGTTCTTCGCGATTTCCGGTTTCTTTGCCGCGCTGACGGTCGGCAAAGCAGCGCCGGCCGTGTGGATCCGGCGCAGGCTGGTGATGCTGGTGGTCCCGCTGGCGGTCGGCCTCGGCTTGGCGGTGCCGGTATCGCATCTGTTGATCGCCAACCTCACGACGCAGCGCGGTTTCATGGGCGATTACCTCCCCTGGCAGCCGAGCGACTGGCACATGCACATGTGGTTTCTGATCGCACTTGCCCTCTACGTACCGCTCACCTTCGCGCTGAGCGCGCAGGACAGGCGGATCGAGGCGCTTGGACATGCTGCCGCGCGCAGGCCGTTTTCGGCTATCGCCATGTTCTGGCTGGCGGGGGCTGCGGCGTCACTCGCAATGTGGGCAACGGCCAAGGCACTGCAAGCGATCGGCCTGCAGTCGATCACCTTCCTGCTACGCCAGACCGTCTATTTCTGCTTTTTCTATGCGCTGGGCCATGCCGCCTTCCGCGTGCAGGCCATTCGCAACCTCATCTTGTCGCCACCGCGCATCGTGTACGCGGCTGCGCTGATGATGGCGATCCTCGATCTGGCTGCGGTGGCGCTCGTCGCCGATGGCAAGCTGCGCATGCTGACGTTCTTTCTTGCCCGCCCGATCGTCGGGTTCGCAGCGACATCGCTGGTGTTCCGAAGCGCGTTCTCGTTGCAACTGTGCCGCCCGTGGCAGGCGAACATCTCCAGCGCCAGCTACACGATCTATTTGCTCCACGTGCCGGCGATCCTTGCGCTGCTCTGGCTGCTCTACCCCACCGGCCTCGGCCCGTGGCAGGCGATGGTGGTGATTGCGCCGGGCGCGCTGCTGCTCCTCTATTATTTCCATTTGCTGGTGGTGCGCCGGTCCGGCCTGTTGCTGCTGCTTCTCAACGGCCGGCAGAAGGCGCCGCGCCAAAAAGCACCAGCCCGCTGAAAAACGAAAAGGCGCGCGGGTCGGGTGACCCGCGCGCCCTTCGTGCGATACAGCCGTTCGGGATCAGGCGGCGCTGCCGGCCTTTTCCTTCTTGGCGTAGATACGGACCGGTTCCTTGCGGCCTTCGACCACGTCCTTGTCGACCACGACTTCGTCGACGCCGTCCATGCTGGGCAGGTCGAACATCGTGTCGAGCAGGATGCCTTCGAGGATCGAGCGGAGGCCGCGCGCGCCGGTCTTGCGCTCGATCGCCTTCTTCGAGACGGCGGTGAGCGCGTCGTCCGTGAAGCCGAGCTTGACTGCCTCCATGTCGAACAGCTTCTGATACTGCTTGACCAAAGCGTTCTTCGGCTCGGTCAGGATCTTGATCAGCGCCTCGACGTCGAGGTCTTCGAGCGTCGCGATCACCGGCAGACGGCCGACGAATTCGGGGATCAGGCCGAACTTGAGGAGATCTTCCGGCTCGGTCTGGCGGAGCAATTCGCCGGTGCGGCGCTCGTCGGGTGCGGCGACATGCGCGCCGAAGCCGATCGACTTGCCCTGCAGACGGTCGCCGATGATCTTCTCGAGGCCCGAGAAGGCGCCGCCGCAAATGAACAGGATGTTGGTCGTGTCCACCTGCAGGAATTCCTGCTGCGGGTGCTTGCGGCCGCCCTGCGGCGGAACGCTCGCGGTCGTGCCTTCCATCAGCTTGAGCAGCGCCTGCTGCACACCTTCGCCCGACACGTCACGCGTGATCGACGGATTCTCGGCCTTGCGGCTGATCTTGTCGATCTCGTCGATGTACACGATGCCGCGCTGCGCTCGCTCGACGTTATAGTCGGAGGCTTGGAGCAGCTTGAGGATGATGTTCTCCACGTCCTCGCCGACATAACCGGCTTCGGTGAGCGTGGTGGCGTCGGCCATGGTGAACGGCACGTCGAGGATGCGCGCCAGCGTCTGCGCCAGCAGCGTCTTGCCGCAGCCGGTAGGGCCGACGAGCAGGATGTTCGACTTGGCGAGCTCGACATCGGCACCCTTGGCGCCGTGGTTCAGTCGCTTGTAATGGTTGTGCACCGCGACCGAGAGAACGCGCTTCGCCTTCTTCTGGCCGATGACATAGTCGTCCAGCACGTCGCAGATTTCCTGCGGCGAGGGGACGCCCCCGTCCTTCTTCGATACCAGCGAGGACTTGGTTTCCTCACGGATGATGTCGTTGCACAGCTCGACGCATTCATCGCAGATGAACACGGTCGGGCCGGCGATGAGCTTGCGCACCTCATGCTGGCTCTTGCCGCAGAAGGAGCAATAGAGCGTGCTCTTGGAGTCACCGCCGCTGAGCTTAGTCATTCAATCCATCCTTCGCGCCTCGGGCGCGTAACGCTCGCCTGCCATCCTACACGCAGGCGAAATTCCGGCAATCCATAAATCGCCCCGCCCGCCCGACGTTCCATGCACCGGGAATCATCAGGCGGCCGAGGATAGGGATATAGTGTTAATTTGCCGCTGCCGCATCCTCGCTCGGCACCGGACGCTTCTCGTACACCTCGTCGACGATGCCGAAGGCCTTGGCTTCCTCGGCTTCGAAGAACGAATCGCGGTCCATCGTCGTCTCGATCTTCTCGATCGGCTGGCCGGTATACTTCGAATAGAGCGCGTTCATGCGCGCGCGGATCCGCAGGATTTCCTTGGCCTGGATCTCGATGTCCGACGCCATGCCCTGCGCACCGCCCGAGGGCTGGTGGAGCATGATCCGGGCGTTGGTCAGCGCCACGCGCAGGCCCGGCTCGCCCGAGGCCAGCAGGAACGAACCCATCGATGCCGCCTGGCCGATGCACACCGTGCCGACGCGCGGACGGATATACTGCATCGTGTCGTGGATCGCCATGCCCGCCGTGACGACGCCGCCCGGCGAATTGATGTACATCCAGATGTCCTTCTTCGGATTTTCCGATTCGAGGAACAGCAGCTGGGCGGTGATCAGCGAGGCCATATGGTCTTCGACCTGGCCGGTGACGAACACGATCCGCTCGCGCAGCAGGCGCGAATAGATGTCGAAGCTGCGCTCGCCGCGGCTCGACTGCTCGATGACGATGGGAACGAGTGCGCCGGTAACGGGATCGATGGTCATCTGACCGGAAAGCGGATGCATGTGGGATGATCTCGTGGTTGTTTATTGCCCGCGACTACATCGGCGCTCCGGCTGCCCAGCGCAAGAGGGGCGTTGCGGAGGGGTCAGGCTCAGGCCGTTTGCATGGCCTTGGCCCCGTGGCGCGCCCGGGCGGTGCACTGGAGAACCTCCAGCGCGGGCGAAGACGTGGAGCGCAGGATTGAGGAAGCGCATGCGCTGGGCGCGAGCGGCACTTGGTCGGGACGCGGCGCCCCTCAGCCGAGTGTCCCGTCGGGCACCGCGTCGACCAATTGGGTCGGCAGCGCGCAGGCTTCGGCTACCGCTGAAGCCAACCAGGGGGGAGGTGCGCCGCCCCCCGGTTGGCAAAATGCAGGAGGCCGTCGGTCCCGTCGATCAGTTCGTCGGTCACGCTGCACCGCCCCAGCGTTCGCGTGGCGGCATCGGCGCGCGCATCGGCCGCACCGCCGGCAGAGCGGCGCCTCGGACCGACCTGGAGCAGGCGCGCGCCGCCGCTCGCCGGAAAAGCACCCCGTCCCCCTCCGAAGAATCGCGTAGCGGATACATCCGCAATTTCCTTCCCCGCCTGTAAAAACCACATTGTTACGAGGCGTTGTGCAGCAATGTCGGAACAGCTGTTGGCGGAGTTCGAGGCGATGGTTGGTCGTTGGTCGGAAACCGAAGCAAAGGCGTGGTACGCGCAGCAGCCTTGGGTGATGGGCTGCAACTTCACGCCTTCCACCACGATCAACCAGCTCGAGATGTGGCAGGCGGCAACATTCGATATCAACGCGATCCGCGCCGAGCTGGCTCTGGCAGCGGACGCCGGCATGAACGCCGTGCGGATATACCTGCACGATCTGCTGTGGGCCGAAGACTCGCAAGGCTTTCTGAATCGCATCGACAAGGTTCTGGCGGTAGCGGAAGGCTATGGCATTCGGGTGATGCTGGTGCTGTTCGATTCCTGCTGGCACCCCGATCCAGAGCTGGGGCCGCAGCCGACGCCCAAGCCCGGCGTGCATCATTCGGGCTGGGTGCCATCGCCGGACATCCCCGCGCTGCGCGATCCTGCGCAGCGGCCACGGCTCGAAGCCTATATCAAGGGTGTGGTCAATCGCTTCCGCAATGACCGGCGGGTACTCGCTTGGGATATCTGGAATGAGCCCGAAAATGGTCCTGAGGTTTCGCTGTGCGACGCGGGCGAGCTCGGCGCCAAGGCCGACCTCGTCCTGCCGCTGCTGGTCGATGCGTTCGGCTGGGCGCGCAGCATGCGCCCCGTGCAGCCGCTGACCAGCGCCATCTGGCTGAGCGACTGGTCCTCGCCCGACCTGCTCACGCCGCTGCAGCAGGCGCAGACCGGCCTGTCGGACGTGATCTCGTTCCATACTTGCGGCACTGCCGGGGATTTTGCGCAGCGGATCGCCTGGCTCAGCGTGTTCGGCCGGCCAATGTGGTGCACCGCGTTCATGGCACGGCCGGCGGGTAGCACCTTCGAAGCGATCCTGGCGGTCGCCAAGCAAAAGCATGTCGGCGCCTTCTGTTGGGGTCTGTTGCATGGCAAGACACAGGCGCACCTGCCCTGGGCGGCTTGGGACGACCCCCATCTCGCGGGGCTGAAGGACAAGTGGTTCCATGACATCTTCGACGTCGGCGGTGTCCTGTTCGACGATACCGAAGTCGATTTCCCCGGTTTGCTGCGCACGCTCGACGCCAAGGCGCCGCATTGGCCGATCATCGGGGTCGAGGTGGGGAAAGAGCGCCCGAATGCGTCCGACGGTTCGGCCAAGGCGGCATGAGACATTCTTCTCTCCGCATCCCCCCTCCCGCCTGCGGGAGGGCACGGCGAGGGTGTGACGTGGAGGTTCTTTCTGAAATGGCATCGCCTGCTGCCCTTCCCAACCTCCCCTAACCCCCTGCCGCAAGCGGAACGGGCAGTTGCGGCGGACCGTTTAATCACGCCGCAAGCACCGCGACCTGGAGCGGTGGGGTCTCGCGCTCCTCGGCGATGTGGCGGCGGTAGTTGGCAAGCGCCTGACCCACCGCCTGGTCCACAATATCATAGCGCCAGGTCGCAGGACGGCCGACGAACAGCAGCCCGGTTCTCCGGTCGCGAGATCGCGCAATAAAACGCCGCTGCCGCGCTCGGATAAACATGGGTAAGGCTGGTGCCTTTCCAAGCAAATGGTCCCAAATCCCGCCAAATCAACATGAGATACGTTCGTGCAGTGCAGCGCTGCGCGAACATTGCGGGCGGCACCGAAATACCGCCCGCCCGTTGGTCACGCGGCGTCGACCATCACGATTTCGCTGTCTTCGATCGCAATGATCTTCACCGTCTGGACATCCTTGATCGCGGCGCCATCGCGCGCGTTGATCCGCACGCCGTCGATCTCCACCGCGCCGCTGGCAGGCACGAGATAGGCGCGGCGATCGCTGCCGAGCGTGTATTCCGCCGTCTCGCCGGCACGCAGGGTTGCACCCACCACCCGGGCATCGGTGCGGATCGGCAGCGCGTCGCCGTCGCCCTCGAAGCCGCTCGCCAGCACCACGAACTGGCCGGCGCGATCGGTCTTCGGGAAGGGCCGCGTGCCCCAGCTCGGCTTTTCGCCGCCGCGGGTCGGCTGGATCCAGATCTGGAAGATGCGGGTGGTCTCGTCTTCCTTGTTATATTCCGAATGCGCGATGCCGGTGCCTGCCGACATCACCTGCACGTCGCCAGCGACGGTGCGGCCGTGATTGCCGAGATTGTCCTGGTGGGTGATGGCACCGTCACGGACATAGGTGATGATCTCCATGTCGCGGTGCGGGTGCGGCGGAAACCCGCTCTGCGGCGCGATTGTGTCGTCGTTCCACACACGCAGATTGCCCCAGCTCGTCCGGGCCGGATCATAATAGTTGGCGAAGGAGAAATGGTGCTTGGCATCGAGCCAGCCATGATTGGCACCGCCGAGGCTCGAGAAGGGGCGAAGTTCGATCATTGTGGGTCTCCCTGTAAGCGGGTGCCGGGCTGCGGCGCGCTTTCGATGACCGGGATATAGGCGGGCTCGACTTCTCCAATCAGTCGGATAAGTTTGGCGCAAACGTTCCAGGAAATAGAAATGTCAAACCCCGGCACCCCCACCTTCGACCAGCTCCGCATCTTCCTCGCCGTGGTGGACCAGGGGAGTTTTGCGGGCGCGGGGCGGCAGCTCAACCGCGCGGTGTCGGTGATCAGCTACGGCATCGCCAATCTCGAAGCGCAGCTTGGCGTGCTGCTGTTCGACCGCGAGGGCACCAAGAAGCCCCGCCTCACCACCGCGGGCGCGGCCGTGCTCGCCGAGGCGCGGACGGTGGCGCAGGGCATCGACGGGCTCCGCGCCAAGGTGAAGGGCTTGCTCGACGGGCTGGAGGCGGAGGTGAACCTCGCCGTCGACGTGATGCTGCCCACTCGCCGCCTCGGCGAGGTGCTGCGTGCCTTCCGCGCCGAATTCCCGACGGTAACGCTGCGGCTTCATGTCGAGGCGCTGGGCGCGATTACCAGCCTGGTGCTGGACGGCAAGGCGGTGCTCGGCATCTCCGGGCCGCTGGCACAGGGGGTGAACGGCATCGAGTGCGAGGCGGCGGGATCGGTGGCGATGGTGCCGGTGGCGGCGCCCGACCACCCGCTCGGCCGGATGAACCCGATCCCGCCCGGCGCGGGGCGCGACCATGTCCAGCTGGTGCTCTCCGACCGCTCGCCGCTCACCGCCGGCCGCGACTTCGCGGTGATGAGCCCGCGCACCTGGCGGCTGGCAGACCTGGGCGCCAAGCACGCGTTGCTCCGCGAAGGCATCGGCTGGGGCAACATGCCGCTGCCGCTGATCGAGCCGGACCTCGTCGCCGGCACGCTGGTGCGGCTGGCGATGCCGGAAAGCCCCGGGGGCATGTATCGGTTCGGTGCGATCTGGCGGCGGGATGCACCGCCGGGCCCGGCGGCGTCGTGGCTGCGCGCGCGGTTCGTGGACGTGGGGCGTCAGGATGTCGATCTGGAGGGGTTGGGTGAGGCGTAGGACCGGGCTGCACCGCGTACCTGCGACGGGTGAAGAACCGTCGCGCCGATTGGTCGCCGCCCACCGAAGTTTAGGAAGTTTAGGCGCACGCGCGTTTCGGCAGTTCTCTCCGCAGCTCCCCTTGCGAGCGCAAAGTTTAGGAAGTTTAGGCTCGCGCAAAATCGCGCAAGCTTCCACCGTCTCCTGCGCCAGCACGCGAGGCGTATCGCGCCACGCGCGAAAGGACGTGATGCAACGAGATCAAAGAGCGACCACCCAGAGGGGTGGCAAGAACATATAGAAAACTCAGCCACGGACTCAAGGGAGCCGATGCTTCCTGTGGTTGAGGGTATCCGGCGGCGACCGAAACTGGTGGGTTGCCGCCCGGCCGCTCTCGCGTGACAGAATACGTTAGCTGCTGTTGATTTCAGACGTTCAAGACGGCAGCAGTCGACCAGAGCCGGTCATGTAGCGGTGGAACGTGGACCGCCATTCCCACCAGAACTCGCCATATCATGTATCAGATCATCTAGGGCGGCGGGCATAAGACCGCGATGGGCATACATCACATAAAAGCCCGCCAACGGCGCGCTCCATTCAGGCAAGATCCATCGCAGCGTGCCATCGCGCACCATCCCGGCAACGAAATCATGCGCCAGTAGCGCCGCGCCGAGGCCGGACCTTGCATAATCCCGGGCAGCGGTCGCATTTTCCGCGACGAGGCTGGAGCCGCCCCTCAGCGCCACTGCTTCATCATGACGGACGAGTGACCAGGGGATGACGGCGCCTGATCGGGGCCTGCGGATCACGATGCGGTCCAACGCAAGATCCTGAGGGTGCCCCAATGGTTTGCGGGAAGCGAGCCATGCCTCGGAAGCGACGAGGATCAGGCGATCGTCGTGACTCACGCGGCGGGCGATCATATCCTGCTCAAGCAGATCGCCGCGCCTGATGACCGCGTCATAGCGATGGGCAACCGGATCGGTAAGCCGATCCTCGACCATGATATCGAGTCGAAACGCCGGATGCGCCCGCCGGAAATCGGCGAGGATCGGCGCGATCAGCAGTTCCATGGCTACGGCCGGAACGCTGATCCTTGCCCGCCCGCCGGCATGCTCTCGCCGTTCGATCAGCGCTCGCTCGGCCCCGGCTAACGCGTTGAGCGCCGGCCTGACTTCGCGCAGCAGGACCTCGCCCGCCTCGGTGAGCGTGACACTGCGGGTCGTGCGGATGAACAGGCGCGCGCCCAGCCGTGCCTCCAGCCGTCGGACGGATTGGCTGACCGCCGAGGGCGTCACGCCGAGTTGGGCCGCAGCCGCAGCAAATCGGCCTTCTCGAGCCACGGCCAGAAAGGTGTTCAACTCGAGGATCTCACCGGCACGCATTCACGACTCACAGTCATCAAGGTGTGAAGATGGAGCTTATTCCACTTGAACAATGGCGGCGACATATTCCGACCGAAAGGATCGAGCCATGTTTCTTACCCCCATCAACACCCTCGGCGATGCGAAGGTGGCGCGCGTCGTCGATTGGCAGATCGAAGCCTTCGAACCTACCGGCCTTCTGCCCGACTGGGACGCAAGCCATCAGCCGCTTCTCGACGCGATGCCGGAGACGATGACGCCCGACGGGCGGCACGTCCTCCTGAGTATTCATAGCTGGGTGGTCTGGCTCGGCGGCAAGATCATCCTGATCGACACAGGCGTGGGCAATGACAAGTCGCGCCCCTTCGCGCCCTATTTCGATCGGTTATCGACGCCCTATCTCGCACGATTGGAAGCCTTGGGGGTCACGCCCGAAGCCGTCGATTACGTGTTGCACACGCATTTGCATGTCGATCACGTCGGCTGGAACACGCGCCTGATCGATGGACGATGGCAACCGACCTTCCCCAATGCCCGCCACATCTTCTCGGCCAAGGAATATGCCTTCTTCGCGGTCCCTGCTAATGCCGAGAACCGCCATCGCACCAGCTTCCAGACCCAGAGCGACAGCGTGACGCCGATCGTGGAAGCAGGGCTTGCCGAGATGATAGACATCGATGGTAGCGAGATCATCCCCGGCTTCTCGTTCCATTCCACGCCGGGACATTCGGTGGATCACGCATCGATCGTGCTGCGGAGCGCAGGCAGCACCGCACTCTTTGCGGGCGATGTCTTCCATCATCCTGTTCAGGTCTTCGCGCCGCACCTGCTATCGCTGTTTGATCCGGACAGGTCGACCGCCTTGAAATCCCGATTCTGGGCGCTGGATTTCGCAGCGGACACCAAGGCCAAGCTGTTCAGTTCCCATTTCCCCGCCTCTGGAGTCGGAACCGTCAGCAGGCGTGGCGCCGAATATGTCTGGTCATTTACCTGAGCGTATCGAGCCGCATGACCACTTACGACACAAGCCGCCGTTCGTGCGCGGACCGAAAGCGACGACTTCGTCCCGAGCCTCGCCCTTCCAACCTTCGCCGTCGGAGATGAACCAACGGCAGGTCTGGGGTTCCACGAAGGCGGCGCTCAACGACCGGGATTGGGCAAAAACACCCCTCCACGCGTCCGCCAGCTCTAGAACAGCACCGCCCCGCCCGCGACCAGCCGCACGTCCGGGGAGTTGCGGTTCAGCCCCGCCACGGCCAGCAGGTCCAGCTGCAGCACCTTGGTCGGCTTCCACGCGGTCGACAGCGCGGCGAGCGCATGGGTCTCGTGCCCCTCGGGATCATTGTCGCGCTCGAGCGAGAGTTCCGCCGTCGTCGTCACCTTTTCGCTGAGCTTGTAGCGCAGGCCGGTGATGCCGCTGTAGGCGAAGTGCCGCCCCTGCCCGCTCTCGTTGGCGGCGGCGTCGGCCTCGCCGGTGAAGGCGACGGCGAGTTTCTCGGTCAGGTCATATTGCACCGGCACGATCGCGCCCGCGGACCAGGTGCCGTCGCCGATCGGCGACTTGCCGGTGGGCGCAGTGACGAAGCCCTCTAAGCCCGCGGAGAAGGGCTTGCCCTTCTCGCCCGCGAGATGCTGGCGGACCGCGAAGCGCAGGTCGCCGGTGCCGGTCACCCGGTCGATCGCGCCGCCGGCCTTGTCGCGGGTGCGGTCCTGGCCATAGCCGGTCCAGCCCAGCTGCACCTCGGTCTTGGAGCCCACGCCCGCGCGCACCAGCAGATCGGCGGTGACGATCCGGTCCTCGCGCTGGTCGGCGGTATCGTCGCGCTCCCAGTCGACGAACGAGGCCTCGACATGGACGCGGCCCGGTTCGGTGGTGCAGCTCGATCCGCCGATGCTCGGGCGGGTCGGGCAGAAGCGCGGGTCATCGTCGGCAAAGGCATGGCCCGCCGCGAGCAGTGCCGTCGCGACGCCAAGGATGCGTGCAGTTCGAATCATGTTGTCCCCCCAAAGCTATTGGAGGGCCCAACGATGGCATGTCGGAAATGTTTCGATACACAGATTTCAGGCGTCGCGGATCGCATGCTCCAGATCGGCGGCATGCGCGGCGGCGGGTTCGGTCGGTGCGGCGGCGTCGGCGAGTTCGGTCGCGACGCGGGCGCCGCCGGTGAGCGTGCGGTGCACCGGGCAACGATCGGCGATCTCGAGCAGCCGGGCGCGCTGGGTATCGTCGAGGTCGCCCTCGATCTCGATGCGACGGGTGAACAGGTCCGCCGGCTGGACGCTTGCCTGGCGCTGGTGGCCGGCGAGCGTGCGGATGCCGGTGACCGGCCAGCCCTTCTGCAACGCATAGACGCGCAGCGTCATCGTCGTGCAGGCGGCGAGCGCCGAGGCGAGCATCTGATAGGGCGTCGGCCCCGATCCCATGCCGCCGACCGACACCGGCTCGTCGAGCATCAGCGCCACGCCCGCGACCTGCACCGCCACCTGGAACTTGCCCGCGCCGGTATCGCGCGCGATCGCGTCGAGGGCCACTTCACTGCTCATGCCGTATGCTCCGCCAATTTGGTGTCGATGGCGATACCCTGCTTGAGCGTCAGCGTCACCGGCGTGCGCTCGGCGATTTCGGCGAGCCGTGCCTTGCCGGCCTCGTCCGGGCCCGTGATCGTCAGCGTGCGCTTGATATGGCGCTCCTCGGGCTTGCCGAGGACCCGCAGGTCGACGTCGAGCGTGTCGATCCGCCAGCCCTTGCGATCGGCATACATGCGCAGCGTCATCGCGGTGCAGGCACCGAGCGCGGCGAGCAGCAGTTCGTAGGGCGCGGGGCCGGCATCGGTGCCGCCGTTGCTCGGCGGCTCGTCCGCGAGGAGCGCATGGCTGCCGGCCTGGATCCGGGTCTCCATGGTCTCGGTGCCGATATGGGCGGTGGCGTGGAGCATGGTCGCGTTCCTCAGATCGCCAACAGCGCGATCGCTTCGATCTGCGCGGGGTTGAAGCCGTGGTCGGCGAGCACCGGCACCAGATGCGCGGCGGGCTGGCGCTGGCGGCGCGTGGTGCAGACGAACTGGCGGATCGCCTCCAGCCGCGGATCGGCGAGCGGGGTCGGGCGGCGGGCGGCGAACAACGTGTCCGCGACCCGGCCGAGCAGCGAGGGGCGTTCGCTTGCCGGGACCGCGGTGCAGCCGCAGGCCGCCGCGTCCTGGAAGGCGACCGAGACCGCGGCCCATTCGGTCTGGCTGAGTACGGGTGCTGCGGTACGATCCATCAAAACCTCCTGTGTTGGGCCGATGCTAGCCCGGCGCCGCCTTTCCGATCAGCCGGATAGTTTCGACGCTATCGTTCGAGGGAGTTGAACAGCCGCTTTTCGATATCGTCGAACATATGGGACGACTTTATTCCAGTTCTCTGGCCAACTCGCCGGGGCCATCTTCCGGTCACCAGGCGAGGCAGATCGGTCCCCGCCCTCTTTCGGAGACACATCATGGCTACCGCACCCTTCCTCACCACCGCCACCCCTACCAACGTTCAGTCGGCCCTGCCGCTGGTCGGCCGCATCGGCATCGCCGCGATCTTCCTGCTGAGCGGCCTGTCCAAGCTCGCCGCGCCGGCTGCCACGATCGGCTATATCGCCTCGTCGGGCCTGCCCCTGCCGCAGCTGGGCTTCGCGATCGCATTGCTCGTCGAGCTGGGCGGCAGCATCGCGCTGATCCTCGGCTATCGCACGCGCATCGTGGCGGCGATTCTCGCCGCCTTCTCGGTGGCGACCGCGCTGGCCTTCCATGCGGCACTGGGCGACCAGAACCAGTTCATCCACTTCTTCAAGAACATCGCGATGGCCGGTGGCCTGCTGCAGGTCGTCGCGTTCGGCGCCGGTGGCTGGAGCCTCGACGCCCGCCGCTAAGGCGATCTGAAACCGCGTTGAAAGGGGTCGCGCCGTTGCGCGGCCCCTTTTCGCCGCCCATCCACTCGTACAGGCGATCCGGCGCCCGGTCTCCGCTACACAGGCCGGGAGGAGATCGCCATGACCCGCTGCACGCACATGAATTCGGAAACGGTCCGCGCAGTCACCCCCAGCGCCAAGGGCTGCGAGGCATGCCTCAAGACCGGCAGCTGGTGGGTCCATCTGCGGCTGTGCCGGGAATGCGGGCATGTCGGCTGCTGCGACCAGTCGCCCAACCGCCACGCCACCGCCCATTTCCAGGAAACCGGCCACCCGATCATGGAAGGCTATGACCCGCCCGAAGGCTGGGGCTGGTGCTATGCCGACGGCATCGAGGTCGACCTGCCCGATCAGACGCCGCAGGACGGGCCGATCCCGCGCTTCTTCTGAACCGGTCCCGTGGACAGCCGCGGGCCGGGCGCTAAGACGGTGCCGATGATCGCGCATCCGTCGCTTCGATGACCCCGCCCGCCCCTGCCTCGCGCGCCGCGCTGCTGCTGTTCGGCGCAGGCGATTTCGCGTTCAATCTCTACTGGCAGGCGGTCAATCTCTACCTGCTGTTCTTCTATATCGACACGCTGCGGCTGGCCCCGGCACTGGCCGGCACGCTGTTCCTGGTCGGCGCGACCTGGGACGGCGCGGCGGATTTCGTCGCGGGCGTGGTCGCCGAGCGGATGCGGCGGCCCTATCGGTGGCTGATCGGCTGGGGCGCCGTGCCGCTGGGGCTCGCCTTCGTCGCGATGTTCGCGGTGCCGGTGGGCGGCTGGGGCGCGGCGCTGGCGGCACAGCTCGGCTTCCGTACGCTCTATGCGTTCACCAACATCCCCTATGCGGCCTGGACCAACCGGCTGGCGGGCACCAGCGCCGAACGCTCGCTGCTCGCAGGGTTGCGGATGATCTTCGGCGCCCTCGCCGCAACCTTGGTGGCGGGAACGATGCCGGGGCTGGTGCACGCGCTGGGAAGTTATGGGACAGCGAGTGCGCTGCTCGCATCGCTGGGCGTACCGCTGCTCCTGGCAATCGCGTGGAGGGTGCCCGAGCGGCAACCATCGACCGAGGCCGCTATCCGCCCCGCACTCGGCCCCGCGCTGCTCCTGCTCGCCCGCAACCGTGCGTTCGTCGCGCTGAACCTCGCCGCGGCGGCGGGCGCGGCGGCGGCGGCGCTTACCACCCAGTCGGTACTCTATTTCTTCCGTTACGTGCTCGCCGACGATCCGGCGGGGCCGCGGGCGCTGGCGGTCATGGCGTTCGCCAGTCTGGTGGCGACGCCACTCTGGACGATCGCCGCGCGCAGGGCAGGCGCGCGGGCTGCCTGGCTGGCGGCGTGCGGGCTGGCCCTCGCCTTGCCCGCGGGCTTCCTGCTGCTGCCCCACCCCGGAGTCGGCGCGGCGACGCTGTTCCTGCTGGGCATGCAGGTCGCCTTCGCAGGCTTCGGGCTCGCCGCCTGGACGCTGCTGCCCGACAGCGTCGACTGGGGTGCGGCGCGGAGCGGTGTTCGGGTCGAGGCGATCGCATTCGGCACCTTCGCGCTCGCCCAGAAGGCGGCGCTGGCGGCGGCGGGGTTCACGATCGGGGCGATCTACCAGGCGAGCGGCTTCGTCGCGGGGGCGCCGCAGGGAGCGGCGAGCCTGGCAGCGATCCGCTGGCTGATGCTGGCGGGGCCGGCGGTGCTGCTGCTCGGTGCGCTGGCGGCGGTGCTGGCGCTACCACCGCGGCGGGAGATGACGGCTTAGCGTTTCCTCCCCCGCCAGGGAGGAAACGCTATTGGCGGCCCGTGGCTTTCGGACCGTGGCGATCAGACCAGCTCGAAGCTGCCCGATACGCCTTCCGCCTCGGCCGACGGCGCGATCCACAGCTGGAATTTGCCCGGCTCCACCGTCGGCTTGAGCGCCTGGCCGATGAACAGCAGGTCGGCGCGGGTCAGCGTGAACTGCACCTGCTTGCGCTCGCCGGGCTTGAGCGCGACGCGGCGGAACGCCTTCAATTCGCGGACCGGCCGGGTGACGCTCGCCGCCACGTCGCGGATGTAGAGCTGCACCACTTCCTCGGCCGCACGCGACCCGCTGTTGGCGATGGTCGCCGACACCACCAGCTTGCCGTCCGCCGTCAGCCTGCCGCCGCCCAGATCGAGGTCGCTATACGCGATCTTGCCATAGGTCAGCCCGTGGCCGAACGGGAACAGCGCCTGGTTCGGGAACTCGCGATAATGGGTCTTGTATTCCTGCAACGGACCCGCCGGATTGGGGCGGCCGGTCGGCTTGTGATCGTAGTGATAGGGCTCCTGCCCCGTCGCCTGCGGGAACGAGACCGGCAGGCGCGCGGAGGGGCTCACCACGCCGAACAGCACGTCGGCAATGGCAGGGCCGTCCTCCGAGCCGAGGAACCAGGTGACGAGGATCGCCGGCGCGTTGAGCACCGCACCCTCCAGCGCCAGCGCGCGGCCGTTGCGGAGCAGCACGACCACGGGTTTTCCGGTCGCTGCCACGGCCTCGGCCAGCGCCATCTGCGCCGGGGGCACGACGATGGCGGAGCGCGACTGCGCCTCGCCCGACATGCGAGCATGCTCGCCGACCGCCAGCACGACCACATCGGCCGCCTGCGCGGCAGCAACCGCCGCCTCGATCCCGCCCGGGATCGCGCCGTCGAGCCCGGCGCCTTCGGTGACGCTCACCAGCGACGGATCCCTGACCAGCGCCTTGACCCCGGTCGCCAGATCGACCGCCTCGGCATCGGTGCCATAGACATTCCAGGTACCGATCAGATCATGCAGCCCGCTCGCGAACGGGCCGATCAGCGCGATCTTCTTGCCCGTGCGCGGCAGCGGCAGCAGGCCGCCCTCGTTCTTGAGCATCACGATCGAGCGCGACCCCGCCTCGCGGGCCAGCGCGAGATTGGCGCGGGTACGTACGCGTGCCTTCTCGCGCGCCGGATCGATGCGGCGGAACGGATCGTCGAACAGACCGAGCTGCACCTTCAGCGCCAGCACCCGCCGCACCGCCTCGTCGAGCCGCGCCATCGGCACCTCGCTTTTGGCGACCAGATCCGGCAGGTGCTTGATGTAGAAGCCGCTCTGCATGCTCATGTCGACGCCGGCCATAAAGGCGAGCTTGGTCGCCTCGCGCGCATCCGCCGCGAAGCCGTGCGCGATCAGTTCCTCGTCGGCGGTATAGTCGGAGACGACCAGCCCGTCGAAGCCCCACTCGCGGCGCAATACTTCGGTCAGCAGCCATTCGTTGGCGGTGGCTGGAATGCCCGACAGCTCGTTGAACGACGCCATCACCGTCGGCGCACCCGCGGCGAGCGCCGCCTGGAAGGGCGGGAAATAGGTTTCGCGCAGCATGCGCTCGGAAATGTCGACCGTGTTGTAGTCGAGCCCCGCCTCCACCGCGCCATAGGCGGCGAAATGCTTGGCGCAGGCCGCGACCGCGTCGGCCGCTTCGAGCCCCTTGGCGCCTTGGAAGCCGCGCACCCGCGCCGCCGCGATCAGCTTGCCGAGCAGCACATCCTCGCCGGCGCCCTCGACGCTGCGGCCCCAGCGCGCGTCGCGGGTGATGTCGACCATCGGCGCGAAGGTCCAATCGATGCCCGCGGCCGCCGCTTCAACGGCTGCGACACGGGCGGTGCGCTCGGCGAGATCGGGATCGAAGCTCGCCGCTTCGCCCATCGGCACGGGAAAGACGGTGCGGAAGCCGTGGATCACGTCCGCGGCGAAGAGCAGCGGGATCTTGAGCCGCGATTCGCGCGTCGCCACGGTCTGCATGCGCTTGGCCATCGCCGCGCCGTTGCCGTTGAACACGCCGGTCAACCGTCCGGCGCGGACCTCTGCCAGCTGCCCGTCGAAGTTCGACGAGGCGCCTGCGGGATTGAGCGTCACCGCCGCACCGCCCGACCAGGCAGCGGCCATCAGCGTGAGCTGCCCGGCCTTTTCCTCGACGGTCATCCTGGCGAGCAGCGACTCGACCGCGGCGGGCAGTTTCTTTGTCCCCGCCTGGAGCAGCATCGCCCGCGCCGGACTTGCCGCCCAGGCCGCCGCCGCGCTCGCCCCGATCAACACCGCACGCCTCGAAATCTGGCCGTCCTTCACGCATTTCCTCCCACAGCGCAGCCCTACATCGGCCGCCGCATCAACAATCTTGCAACCCGCTATTGCTTCATGTAACCGGTTACATCAAGAGCTTGACGCCACTGCCGGCAAACAAGCCGCCGCAACCCAGACCCAGGAGGGGACGAAGACCGCCATGCCGAACGCAACGATCCGTGATGTCGCGCGGGAAGCGTCGGTGTCCGTTGCGTCGGTGTCGCGCGCGCTGAACGGCGCGACCAACATCCGCCCCGAACTGCGCGATCACATCCGCGATGTCGCCAATCGGCTCGGCTATGTGCCGCATGCTGGCGCGCGCAACCTGAGTCTCGCGCGGTCCTCGACGATCGGCGTCGTCGTTCCCGATCTGCACGGCGAGTTCTTCTCCGAATTGTTGCGCGGCATGGACCGCCAGGCGTCCGAGCTGGGCCTTCACCTCCTCCTGATGGTGATGCACGGAGAGGCCGATCGTGGCGTGACTGCGCTCCACGCGATGCGGGGCCGCGTCGACGGGCTGGTGGTGATGGCACCGCAGATCGCGTCCGACGAGCTGTTCCAGCATCTGCCCCGCACCATGCCCTCAGTGCTCGTCAACTGCGCGCCGCACGACGGGGTCCGCGCTGAACTGCGCGTAGACAACGTTGCCGGAGCGGTCGCGGTGATCGAGCATCTTGCCGCGGGCGGTTGCCGCCGGATCGTCCATATCGCGGGGCCCGAGGGCAATATTGACGCGCGCGAGCGTCTCCAGGGCACCCGTGAGGCCTGCGCGCGGCTCGGTCTCGATTTGCGCGTGATCGACGGCGACTTCCTCGAAGATTCCGGTACCGCGGCCATTGCCACGCTGCAGGCCGAGCGCGCCGACTATGACGCGGTGTTTGCCGCGAACGACATGATGGCGGTGGGCGCGCTGATGGCGCTCAAGCGCGCGGACATCGCGGTACCCGGAAAGGTCGCAGTGGCGGGGTTCGACAATATTCCGCTGACCCGCCTTATTTCGCCGGCGCTCACCACCGCCAGCATCGACATTGCCGAATTCGGCGCGCGCGCCGTGGTGCGCCTCGCCGGACTGATCGACGGCGCCGCCGACGACACGCTCGAATGGCGCGCGCCGATCGTCATGCCGCGGGAATCGACCCGCCAATACCCGAAAACAACAACAGAAAACCCGATCCGCCGGGGAGATAGAGAGTAACCATGAACAAGCTAGTTTTGCGTTCCGCATTGCTGACGATGACCGTGCTGGGCAGCGGTGCCCTGCTCGCCCCCGCCCCTGCCATGGCCCAGGTCGGCCAGGCATCGCTGCGCGGCACGATCACCGCGCCGGCCAACAACCCGGTCACCGAAGTCACCGCGATCGAAGTGTCGACCGGCATCCGCCGCAGCGCGACCGTCGGCGCCGACGGCAGCTACAACTTCGCCTCGCTGCGCCCGGGCACCTATCGCCTCGAGATCAAGCTGCAGAACGGCGTGCGCAATTCGGACGCGTTCACGCTGCGCGTCGGCCAGAATGCCGGGCTCGACCTCGATCTGTCGACCACCACGACCGCCCCGGCGGCCGATGCCGGCGCCGCGCCTGCGGGCGACGACACCGCCGCGCCTGCAACGGGCGACGAGATCGTCGTCACCGGCAACCGCATCCGCTCGCTGGACGGCGGCCAGGTCGGCATCAACATCACGCAGCGGCTGATCGAGCAGCTGCCGCAGAACAACCGCAACTTCCTCGCCTTCGCCGACCTCGCGCCGGGCGTGCGCTTCATCGAAGGCGCCAACGGCACGTCGAGCATCAAGGGCGGCGCGCAGGACAGCCGCACCGTCAACGTGTTCATCGACGGCGTCAGCCAGAAGGACTACGTCCTCAAGAACGGCATCACCGGGCAGGACAGCTCGGCCGGCAATCCGTTCCCGCAGCTCGCGATCGGCGAGTATCAGGTGCTTTCGTCCAACTACAAGGCGGAGTTCGACCAGGTCAGCTCGGTGGCGATCACCGCGGCGACCAAGTCGGGTACCAACGAGTTCCACGGCGAAGCCTTTATCGACTATACCAACCAGGACCTGCGCGCGCGCCGTCCGACCGAGCTCTTCCCGGTCGAGCGCGACAAGGTCAATTCGAACAACAAGCAGTTCGGCGTCGCGCTGGGTGGTCCGATCATCAAGGATCGCGCGCACTTCTTCGTGACCTACGAAGGCAAGCGGATCGACAGCCCCTATGACGTGCGGCCGGAAAACGGCGTCTCGACGAGCATCTTCCCGTCGCAGTACCAGCAATACTTCGGCACCTTCTCGCAGCGCTTCAACGAAGACCTGTATTTCGGCAAGATCGACCTCGAGCCGAGCGACAAGGACCTGATCGAGCTCACCGGCAAGTATCGCAAGGAATCCGGCTCGCAGATCGCGACCGGCGTCAACGCGTCGAACACCGCGACGCTCAACAAGGTCGACGAGAAGCGCTTCATGCTCCGCTGGCAGCGCAGCGAGGACAATTGGATCAACGATGCCCGCGTGTCGTACCAGGACACCAAGTGGGCGCCGACGCCGGAAACCGTCGGCAACACCAGCTTCTTCCAGGCCTCGACGGTGAACAACGGCAACTTCACCCGGACCGACCTGCTGCGCTTCGGCGGCGGCGGCAGCCAGCAGGACAAGGGCCAGAAGGGCTGGACGGTGCAGGACGACTTCACCTTCACCGGCTTCAACGGCCACACCATCAAGGTCGGCACCAAGGCGAGCTTCATCCGCCTGCGCTCGCTCGAGCAGAACCGCGCCAACCCGCAATATACCTACGACATCAATGCGTTCAGCCCCACCGGCTTCAACGACCAGGTGCCGTACCAGCTCGACTTCGGCGTCCCCACCGGCAACGGCCCAGTCGACATCCGTTCGAGCAACTTCCAGTTCGGCGTCTATGCGCAGGACGATTGGGACGTGACCTCGCACCTGACGCTCAACCTCGGCCTGCGCTGGGATTATGAGCGCACCCCGGCCTTCGTGAACTATGTGACCTCGCAGGAAAACCTGACGGCGGTGTCGGCGGCCAATTATCCGAACCTGGTCAACGCCGACTACAACATCAACGATTTCATCTCGAACGGCCGCAACCGCAAGACCTTCACCGGCGCCTTCCAGCCGCGGCTCGGCTTCACCTACCGCATCGACGAGGCGGGCCGGTTCGCGGTGTTCGGCGGCTATGGCCGCTCCTATGACCGCAACCAGTTCGACTTCCTCCAGCAGGAAGTAAGCCAGGGCGTCTATGCGGTGCGCCGCTTCAACTTCCGCGGCGCGGACTCCAATCCGAACAACGCCTGCGTCGGGGCCGATGCGTCGACCTGCGTCACCTGGAACCCGATCTACCTGACCCCGGAAGGCCGCCAGCAGTTGCTCGCCGGCGCGACCGGCGGTGGCCGCGAGTTCCGCTTCCTTCGGAACGACCTCAAGGTCCCCTATTCGGACCAATTCAGCCTCGGCATCCGCGGCCGCTTCCAGCAGGTCGGCCTCGAGCTCGGCTATAGCCATGTCGCCAGCAAGAACGGCTTCGCCTTCCTTCTCGGCAATCGCCGGCCGGACGGCAGCTTCTTCTTCAACGATCCGACGAACCCGACCGACACGCCGGCGCCGCCGTTCGGCTTCTCCCCCAAGGGCTATAACAGCATCATCCTCGGCACCAACGGGCTGAAGACCAATGCGGACTCGGTCTATTTCAAGGTCACCAAGAGCTATACCCAGGCCTCGCCCTGGAGCCTCGATGCGACCTACACCTATACCGAGGCGACCGAGAACCAGCTGGGCGAGACCTATCTGCTCGATTTCCCGTCGGTCAGCGATTACCCGATGCTGCGCTCGTCGGGCGTGCCGCGGCACCGGCTGGTGATGGCCGGCAGCGTGGACCTGCCGCTGGGCTTCGCGCTGTCGTCCAAGTTCCAGATCGAATCCGCGGCCTATCAGAAGGCGATCCTCAACCAGTCCAACCCGTTCCAGCGCGTGGTCGTCGGCCGCGAGGTTGATGGTTCGGGCGGCGGCTGGGGCCGGCGCCAGCTCGACATGGCGCTGACCAAGTACGTGCCGATCCACTTCATCAGCGACCAGACCCGACTGCGCTTCCGCGTCGACGTGCTGAACGTGTTCAACGATTACAACTACATCACCTTCAACAACGACCCCGCCTCGCGGGATTGGGGCGCGCGCAGCAGCTATGACGTCGGCGGCAACCCGCCGCGCACCGTCAAGCTGTCGGTCGGCTACTCCTTCTGATCCCTCCTCTGGGACGGCGCCTCTTCCTGGCGCCGTCCCATTTTTTTCAGGACCCACATTTCATGATCGATCGCAGGCAACTGCTCGGCTCCGGCGCGGTGGCGCTGGTGGGCCTCGCGGGCGCATGCTCGCAACCCGGCACCCGCATGGGCGGCACCGGCCCCGCACCGGCAGTAGACCCGCTGATCCGCGACGTGCAGGAACGCACCTTCCGCTATTTCTGGGATACCACCGATCCCGAGACCGGCCTCGCACCCGATCGCTGGCCCACCCCCTCCTTCGCCTCGATCGCCGCGGTGGGTTTCGCTCTCACCGCCTATCCGATCGGCGTCACCAACGGCTGGATCACCCGCGACCAGGCCCGCACCCGCACGCTCGCCACGCTGCGCTTCTTCGCCACCGCGCCGCAGGGCGACGGGCAGAGCGACGCCAGCGGCTATAAGGGCTTTTTCTACCACTTTCTCGGCACCACCAAGGGCCGCCGCTTTGCGCGCGCCGAGCTGTCGACGATCGACACCGCGCTGCTGCTCGGCGGCGTGCTGTTCGCGCAGAGCTGGTTCGATGCCGACGATCCGCAGGAGGCGGAAATCCGCAGCCTCGCCGACCAGCTTTATGCGGCGGTCGACTGGAGCTGGATCACGCCGCGCCCGCCCTTCGTCTCGATGGGCTGGCACCCAGAGAGCGGCTTCATCCCCTCGGACTGGAACATCTACAATGAGGGGCTGCTGCTCTACGTGCTGGCGCTGGGCTCGCCGAGCCATCCGCTGCCGCCCGAGACCTGGACCGCCTGGACCGCGCGTTTCGACGCGCAGTGGAGCGACAAATGGGGCGAACCGCACCTCCATTTCGCACCGCTCTTCATCCACCAATACAGCCATTGCTGGATCGATTTCCGCGGCATCCGCGATCCCTATATGGCGGCCAAGGGCATCGACTATTTCGAGAACAGCCGCCGCGCGGTGCGCGCGCAGCGCAACTATGCGATCGCCAATCCGGGCGGCTGGACGGGCTATGGCGGGGACGTATGGGGCCTGACCGCCTGCGACGGTCCCGGCGACTTCAAGCAGCGCCTCGCAGGTCGCGAGCGCGAATTCTTCAGCTACTCCGCGCGGGGCCCCGATGATCGCGACGACGGTACGTTGGCACCGACGGCGGCGGCGGCCTCGATCGCGTTCGAGCCCGAACTGGCCGGTCGCGCGATGGCGACGATGCATGCGCGCTATGGCCGCGGCATCTATGGCCGCTACGGCTTTCTCGACAGCTTCAACCCCACCCTCACCCGCGCGGAGAAGCCGCTCAAGCACGGCAAGATCGTGCCGGGTATCGGCTGGGTGGACGGCGACCATCTCGGCATCGACCAGGGGCCGATCCTGCTGATGATCGAGAACCTGCGCAGCGGCCTCGTCTGGGAGGTGATGCACCGCAACCCGCATATACGTCGCGGGCTGCAGCGCGCAGGCTTCAAGGGCGGCTGGCTTTAATCGTCCTGCCGGTCGGTCTTCTTGGGCGCGACCCAGACATGGACTGGCACGACGACCTTGCCCGGTGCGGGCTTGCCGATGTCGACGCGGCTGGCCTGGACCAGTTCGCCGTTCGAGAGAGTGAAGGACGCCCAGGGCTTGGGCATGCGGCCGAACGTCATCTTCTGGATGGGTTCGCCGGTGTTCGAATTCATGATGGTAGCAATGACTGGCATGCGCCTGCCGCTATTCGGGCAGGCGCCGGGCTGTCCAGCGGGGGCGCCGACGAATCTGTGGATAGCGCCCCTTCCCCGCCGCACGATCGGCGCTAAAGCCGCGGGCGAGACACCGGCAAAGGGAGCAGACCATGATCATCCGCAGCGACGAGACCCAGGATATCGAGGTCCCCGGCGGCGGCACGATGCGGATGCACCTGTTCCGCCCGGCGGTGGAGGGACGCTTCCCGGGCGTGCTGCTCTTTTCGGAAATCTACCAGGTGACCGCGCCGATCCGGCGGCTGGCGGCGATGCTCGCGGGGAACGGCCTGCTCGTCGCGGTGCCGGAGGTCTATCACGAATATGAGCCTGCGGGCACGGTGCTCGCCTATGATCCGGCGGGGACGGATCGCGGCAATGCGCTCAAGATCACCAAGCCGGTCGCGGCCTTCGACGCGGACGCCACCGCCGCGCTGACCGCGCTCGCGGCGCACCCCGCCTGCTCGGGGAGGCTCGGCGCCTTCGGGGTGTGCCTGGGCGGCCACCTCGCCTATCGCGCCGCGCTCGATCCCCGCGTCTCGGCGACGGCTTGCTTCTACCCAACCGACATCCATTCGGGCACGCTCGGCGAGGGCCGCAGCGACGACAGCCTCGCGCGCATGGCCGAGCTCAAGGCAGAGCTGCTGCTCGTCTGGGGGCGGCAGGACCCGCATATTCCCTTTGCCGGGCGCGAGGCGATCCGGGCGCGGCTGGAGGAAGTCGGCGCATCCTATGCCTGGCACGAGTTCAACGCACAGCACGCCTTTCTGCGCGACGAAGGCCCGCGCTACGATCCCGCGCTGTTCCTCCAGGCGATGGCGCTGACGCTCGATTTCTACCGGCGGACGCTCGGCGGATCGGCGTGATCCGTAGGGTGCCTGCGCATCCCTGCAATGCTCCGGATTGACAGACCACTGCACTTCGAGTGGTATGACCAATAAGGCGGCGCGGCTCGCGACCGCCATTGGGAGAGACATCGCGATGCGCACCGCCCCGGCCCTGGCCATGCTCCTGCTGTCTTCGGTGGCGATCGTCATACCGGCATCTGCGCAGGCGCAGACGGCCTATCAGGTCAAGGCCGAGCCCCGCGCGACGATCGATCTCTCCACCGGCTGGCGCTTCCATTTCAGCGACGTGGACACGGCCCCCGCCGCCCCGGGCTTTGATGATGCCGCGTGGCAGCCGGTGACGGTGCCGCATACCTGGAACAAGGTCGGCACCTATGCCGTCACCCGTGCCGCCAATGCCGATATGCGGCAGGGCCAGGGCTGGTATCGCCGCAGTCTCACCGTGCCGGCCGCCCTGCAGGGTCGGCGGCTGTTCCTCGAATTCGACGGCGTCTCCAAGATCGCCGATATCTGGGTGAACGGCCAGCATGTCGGCCATCATGCCGGGGCCTTCGGCCGCTTCCGGATCGACGTTACCGGCGCGCTCAAATCCGGCACCAACAGCCTCGTCGTCCGCGCCGACAACAGCGCCGCCGCGCCGGACAGCAGCACCGAGCATGTCATCCCGCTCGGCGGCGATTTCTTCGTGCAGGGCGGGATCTATCGCGGCGTTCGGCTGCTCACCGTCGAGGACGCGCATATCGACCTTGCCGATCATGGCGGGCCGGGCGTGTATCTGCGCACGCCGAAGGTCTCGGCGACCAGCGCCGAGGTCGCCGCCAAGACGCTGATGCGCAACCTCGGTTCGCGCGCCCGGACGCTGACCCTCACCACCACCATCCAGGACGCGACCGGCAAGCCCGTCGCCACCGGTCGAACGCCCGCCACCCTCGCGCCGGGCCAGGCGCTGGCGGTGGAGCGCAGCCTCACCGTCTCCAACCCGCACCTCTGGCAGGGGCGCGCCGATCCCTATCTCTACCGCGTCGTCAGCGAGCTTCGCGACGGCGCCCGCGTGATCGACCGGCAGGTCCAGCCGCTCGGCATTCGCAGCTTCGTCTTCGATCCCAACCGCGGCCTGATCCTCAACGGCAAGCCTACCCCGCTCCACGGCGTCTCGCGCCACCAGGATGTGGGCGGCGAGGGCTGGGCGCTCACCCCCGAGGACCATGCCCGCGACATGGCCTTCGCCCTCGAACTCGGCGCCAACACGATCCGCCACGCGCATTACCAGCACGCCCAGGAATGGACCGAGGAGGCCGACAAGGCGGGCATGGTGGTGTGGGCCGAGCTCCCCTTCGTCCACGAAGCAAACGTCGAGCCCAGTCAGCCGCCGGCGCCCGAGACGATCGCCAATGCCGAGGAGCAGCTGCGTGAGCTGATCCACCAGAATTACAACCACCCGTCGATCTTGCTCTGGTCGGTCGGCAACGAGGCCGATATCGGCGCGGCGATCGACGCGATGCGCAAGGGCGGCGGCGGCAAGCCCGCCCAGTCGCGCGCGATGCTGGAGCAGCTCGACAAGCTGGCCCGCGCGGAAGATCCCACCCGCCCCACCGTCTATGCCGATTGCTGCGAGGATACGCCGTCGGTCCTGTCGATGGCAGGATCGCCCAGCCTCAACGGCGTGACGCAGGTGATGGGCCTGAACCGCTATTATGGCTGGTATTATGGCGATCTGGACGGTGTCGGCCCGGCACTCGACGCGCTCCATGCCAAGCACCCGACGCTGCCGATCGGCCTGAGCGAATGGGGTGCCGGAGGCGCGATGACCCAGCATAGCGACAATCCGCGCGGCGGCCCGATCGCCGCCTATGGCCGCCCCCAGCCCGAGGAATATCAGAGCCTCGCGATCGAGGAGAATTGGAAGCAGATCCGCGCCCGCCCCTATCTTTCGGCGAGCTGGCTGTGGAACCTGTTCGACTTCGCGACGACGATGCGCAACGAAGGCGACGCGACCGACATCAACACCAAGGGCCTGGTCTCCTACGATCGCAAGACGCGAAAGGACTCCTTCTATTTCATCCAGGCGAACTGGTCGGACGCGCCGGTGGTGCACCTCAACGGCCGCCGCTATGTCGACCGCGCCTATGCGGTGACCGACGTGCGCGGCTATTCCAATGCCGATCGGGTGTCGCTCTCGGTCAACGGCAGGCCGGTGGGCACGGTCGCCTGCCCCGATCGGATCTGCGTGTGGCCGGGCGTGGCACTCGCGCCGGGCGCCAACCACCTCGTCGCCACCGCCACGATCGGCGGCAAGCAGGTCAGCGACGCGATCGACTGGACCGGGCCCGATCCGCGCAAGGGCTTGTTCATCGATTCCGGCGCGCTGGTCGGGGGCATGATGGGCGGCGACCGCTATGGCTCGGACGACTTCTTCCGCGGCGGCACGGCCAAGGTACTCGCCGGCCGCTCGCCCTTCGCGCCGCCGCCCAAGGTAGAGGGGACCGACAGCCCGGCGCTGTTCGGCAGCTACCGCGAGGGCAAGTTCGGCTATGAAATCCCCCTGCCCGACGGCAGCTGGACGGTGACGATCGCCAGCTTCGAGCCCGACGCCGCCAAGGGCGCCGCACGCAGCTTCGCAGTGCTGGCGAACGGGCAGCGGGTAATCGATAGCTTCTCGCCGATGCAGGCAGCGGGCGGCGCCAACAAGGCGACCACCCGCAGCTTCCAGGTGAAGAGCAGCGGCGGGCGGCTGGTGCTGGCGTTCGAGCCGGTCGGTGGCGACGCGATGGTGGCGGGGATCGCGATCCGGCCGAACTGAGGCGGCGGTCGCGCTTTGACCTTTGCCGCGACATTGCCCACAAGCATGGGCGATGCCGGAGCCATTGCGCAGCGTTGCCTTTGAAGGCGTTGGGAAATCCTATGCGAAGGGCGCGCGGGCGGTCGACGGCGTCTCGCTGGAGATCGCCGGCGGCAGCTTCGTCGCGCTGGTCGGCGCCTCGGGCTCGGGCAAGTCGACGCTGCTCAAGATGGTCAACCGGCTGATCGAGCCGAGCGACGGCCGGGTCCTGATCGACGGCGCACCGGTCGGCGCCGAGCCGCCGCACCTGCTGCGGCGGCGGATCGGCTATGTCTTCCAGAATGTCGGCCTGTTCCCGCATCTGACCGTGGGCGAGAATGTCGCGATCGGCCTTAAGCTGGCCGGTGCGAGGGATCGACAGGCGCGCGTCACCGAACTGCTGCGGCTGGTCGACCTGCCCGAAGCGATGGCCGCGCGGATGCCGGACGCCCTGTCGGGCGGCCAGCGCCAGCGGGTCGGCGTCGCCCGCGCGCTCGCCACGTCGCCCAGGCTGCTGCTGATGGACGAGCCCTTCGGCGCGCTCGATCCCGTCACCCGCGACGCGCTCGGCAAGGCGATCCGGACGCTGCACGAGACCATGGGGCTCACCACCATCCTAGTTACCCATGACATGGCCGAGGCGCTGCTGCTCGCCGATCGCATCCTGGTGATGGAGGCCGGCCGCGTCGTCGGCGATGCTTCCCCACGCGACCTGCTCGCCGGCAAGGGCGGCGCGGCGGCCGATGCGCTGGTCGCGGTCCCGCGCGAACAGGCCGAGCGGCTGGCGGCGCTCGCCCGATGACCAGCGCCTTCGCCCGCGTGCCCGAATTGCTGGCGCAGCATTTGCTGCTGGCCTTCTCCGCGCTGCTGCTCGGCATCGCGATCAGCCTGCCCTTGGCGGTGCTCTCCGCCCGGCATCGCGGCGTCGCCCGGGCTGCGCTGGGCCTCGCGAGCCTGATCCAGACCATCCCCAGTCTCGCGCTGCTCGCGCTCTTCTATCCGCTGCTGCTGTCGCTCTCCGCGCTGGTCGGTGGCGGCATCCCGGCGCTGGGCTTCCTGCCCTCGCTGCTTGCGCTGACCCTCTATGCGCTGCTGCCGATCCTGCGCAACGCGGTGACCGGTCTCGTCACGCTCGACCCGGCGGTGCGCGAGGCGGCGGACGGGGTCGGCATGACCCGCTGGCAGAGGCTGCGGCTGGTCGAGGCGCCGCTGGTCGCGCCGATGGTGATGGCCGGCATCCGCACCGCCGCCGTCTGGACGATCGGTGCGGCGACGCTCTCCACCACGGTCGGCCAGCCGAGCTTGGGGGACCTGATCTTCGCTGGGCTGCAGACGCAGAACTGGGCGCTGGTGCTCGCCGGCTGCATCGCCGCCGCCGGGCTGGCGCTGGCGGTCGATGCGCTGCTCGGCCTCGCCGAATGGGGCATCGCGCATCGCCGCCGCATCCTGGTGTGGCTGAGCCTGGGCCTGATCGCCGCCGGCGCGCTGGCCGCCCTCGCCCCCGCCTGGCCTTCCAGCCGCGGCGTGGTGACGATCGGGGCCAAGGGCTTTTCCGAGCAATATATCCTCGCCCGGCTGATCGGCGCGCGGCTGGAGGCTGCGGGCTATACGGTACGGTACCGCGAAGGACTCGGCTCGGGCGTCGCCTATGGCGCGCTGGCGAGCGACGCGATCGACGTCTATGTCGATTATTCGGGCACGATCTGGACCAACCAGATGCATCGCACCGACGTGCCGCCTCGCGCGGCAATCGTTCGCGGCGTCGCCGATTGGGCCAGGCGCACCAGCAACGTCACGCTGTTGGGAAGCCTCGGATTCGAGAATGCCTATGCCTTCGTGATGCGCGGCGATGATGCCAAGCGGCGCGGCATCACCACCATCGCCGATCTCGCCAAGGTGGCGCCGTCGCTCAAGCTCGCCACCGATATCGAGTTTCTCGAACGCTCCGAATGGAAGGCGGTGCAGCGCGCCTATGGCCTGCGCTTCGCCGAGGCGCATCCCTATCAGCCGACCTTCATGTACCGCGCGCTGACCAGCGGCACCGCCGACGTGATCCCCGCCTTCTCCTCCGACGGCCGGATCGCCGCGCAGGGGCTGACGGTGCTGAAGGACCCCAAGGGCGCGATCCCCGGCTATGACGCGGTACTGCTGGTCTCGCCCCGCCACGCCAACGATGCGCGCTTCCAGGCGGCCCTCCGCCCGCTGATCGGCGCGGTGCCGGTCGAGCGGATGCGGCAGGCCAATTATCTGGTCGACCGCGATACCGACAAGCAAAGCCCCGACACCGCCGCGCGCTGGCTGGCAGAAAAGCTGCGCCGCTAGCCGCTCACGCGCGAAGCATCAGAGGCAGCGGGGGTCGCGCACCGGTGCGTCGCCGCCGCGGGTGAGCCAGCGCCCATCCGGCGCGCGATACTTTTCGCCCGGTGCGGTGCGGAGGATCAGGTTGCAGCCCGTAACGAACGCCATCTGCTCGACGGTCGAGCTCGCCGCCGCCTGCTGCGTATACTGGCGCTTGCGCTGGATGTTGATGTTGTTGACGATCGCCTGCAGCTCGGGCGACGCCGCGCCGACGATACCGAGATAGCCGTCGGGCTGTTCGCCCACCTTCCCCTGCTGCCGCGCCGCCTGATAGGCCGGGTCGCGCTGGGCGAAGGCCGGGGCGATCCCGCTCGCCGCGATCGCCGCCGCAATACCGAAAGTGGAAAGCAACTGTCGCATCAGAAAATCCCCGGATTGTCCTGGATGATGGCCTTCGCCTTGTTGTCGAGGCGATAGACCACTTCCTGGGTGATCGAAATATTGAGATTGATGACGATCGGCTTGTCGGGCGCGTTCACCGTGACACAGCCGCCGAGCAGCGCTAGCGGCGCGATCCCGCAGGCGCCCAGCCGAAGAGACGAACCCTGTTTCATGCTTCCAAGCTCATAGAATGCCTTTCATGGACGGGATGTGCTTTCGGCGGGCTGAACGGAGTGCTGGCCCGCGTCCTGCGCACGTTTCTGCTCCTCGATCAACGCCGGCAGGTTGCGCTCGATCAGGCGGCGTGGATCGTACCAAGACTGCACGGAGTCTAGCAGCTGGCGGAAAGGTGCGTTGATCCGCACGTTGAAGACGAGCGGCAGCTTCGCAAGCCGACGGATCAGGAAATTGGACTTGGTCCCCTGCCCCTGGCTGAGTCCCGAGAAGCTGATGTCGGTGATCATCTCGCCCGCCAATGGGCCGTTCATCCTGATATCGAGGTTGCGATAGTCGAGCGACTTGAGTGCCTGGAACGCCATGTTTCCCCAAGTGCCGAGATCTTCGCGCGAAACCTCGCCGACATAGGCGATGTGCCCGCCGGCGCGGGCGCGCAGCTCGCCGCCTTCGATCCGGCCGCCGGTCGCATCGAAGATCATCGGCAGCGTGCCGTCGAAGGTGCCGGTGGCATCGAGATTGTCGAATGCCATTTCCTTGAGGAACAGGGCGGCGTCGACACCCTTCACCCGGAAGGTCATCCGGCGCTTGCCCGCCTCGTTGAAGTCGAGCGTGGTCGGCTCGAGAACGAGCTCGCCCCCGGCGAACGGCCAGCGCGCGCCCTCCACCCGCACCCGGCGGCTGTCGAGCAGCTGGTAGCGGAACACGCCCTCGCGCACCGGCACGCCGGGGTTGATCTCCGCGACCGTCGCCAGCTGCCCCGGCGCGGTCCGCGCGTTCAGCAGGTCGGTGAAGTTCAGCTCGGTGGTAAGCCCCTGCACAGGGCCGAACGCGGCCGCCAGCGCGACGTTGGTGGCGGTGAAGCGGCCGGTGCTCGTCACCGTCTCGCCGGACCAGACGATCTTCCCCGAGCCCGCAATCGTACCATCGACATCGGCGATCACGCCCAGAGTCAGCGGCGTCAGGTCGATCGGCTGAAGGCCGTCGGTCTTGAAGCGGAGGCCGGGCACGTCGAGCAGCGCCTGCCCCTCGCCCTTGCCGAGATCATGGGTGATCGAGACCTTGGCCACCTCGGCCGGCTGCTTGGTGCCGATCAGATCGGCGTGCGCCTCAATCCGGTTGCCCTGCAGCGACAGCCGGCCTGCGGGGGCCAGCAGCGGCTCGAAGCGCGGGCTCGGCTCGGCATCGGAAAGGCGGAAGCTGCCGAGCAGCGAAAGCCCGCCATCGGCGATCTCCCAGCTGCCCTTGCCCTGCGAAAGCACCAGCGGGACGGCACCGATCTGCCCGCTCAGTGCATCGAAGCTGCCGCCCATCGCCTTCGCGAAGGTGCCACCCAATTGGCCGATATCGAGGCGCGTAGGGCGGTCCGTGTCCATCCGCACGGCAACGCCGGTAAGATCGAAGGCCTGCCAGGCGAAATCCACGCGCGCATCGCTGGCGGCGAGGCGCAGCGGATTGCTCCCCATGCTGCCGGCCAACGCAATCGCGCCGGTCCGCAGACCGCCGGTGAGGCGCTTTCCGTTCCAGGCCAGCATCGCCTGCCCCGTCGGGCACAGACGCTGGCGATGGCCGCGCAGCACCATGCCGGAGGCGGTGATCCGCGCGAAACCAAGCGTCTCGCATGTCGGATTCACCAGGACGCTCCGGCCGTTCCAGCGCGCGACCAGCGGCACCGAGAGGTCGTCGACCCGGCCACTGCCGATCAGGCCCGACAGCGTCGCGACGGTGCGGGCCGACCCCGCCCCGCCCCGCAGGGTGAAGATGAGGTTCGACAGCGCCAGCCGCGCCCCGCCCGCCGCATAGGGCCGCAAGGTGCCGCTGCCCTGCAGCTGGTCGCTGCCGGGGCGCTGGAGGAGGTCGAGCGCAAGGTCCGGCATCCCCCCGCCGCCAAGCGATAGCTGCCCGGCGAGCGCCACCGCCCCCTTGGGAAAATCCAGCACAGCGCCGTCCCCGCCGGCAAAGCGCACGCGCGCACCGGAGCGCGCCGCAAGGTTGACGGCGTTAACGCGGAGCGTAGCGCCGCGCCCCCGGGTGGCGACCCCGAGCGTGGCCGAGGCGTCGAAGCGTCGCCCCGCGGCGTTTACCGCTGAGGTAAGCTTCGCGGCCAGCGGCCCGATGGGCGTACCTGCTATTGCGTTGCGATAGCCACCGATCTGCCCAAGCGTCCTGCCAGAAACTGCCGCATCCCGCACACCGATGCGGCCATCGAAGGCCGTCACCGTGCCGACGGCATATCGCCCGGACGCGTCGACGATCCGGGCGTTGGCCGCGTCGGTTCTCGCATCCCACCCCTGCACGGTGACCGCGCCCGTCGTTCGGCTTCGGTCTCCGGCAAAATCCAGCCGGGCATTGCTGCGACCAAGGCTGCCATAGGCCGAGCGAAGCGATGCCAGCCCAAGCATCGCATCGCCATTCCAACCGGCCAGCGCGGCATCGAGCGTTGCGTGTACCGTGCCGCTCGGCTGGAGGGCCTGGATGTCCCCACACGCCAAACGTTGCGCCGCCAGCGGCCCGGTTATGCTGGGCGCGCCCTTGCGGATGCGGACCTGCATCTCGGCGCCGAGGCCAACCAGATCGCAGTTTCCGAAACGCAACTGCGCCGACGTCGCGCGAATCGCGCCGACAAATCCGTCGGTCAACAACCCCTTGCCGCGCAGGCCGAGCACGATCCGCCCGGCGTCGCTCTCCAACCGCAGCCGAGCGTCCCCTACATCGACGCTGAGCCGCGGCAGGGAAAAGGGCTTGCCGGATGGCGGGGGCATCAGCCGGTCGAGCGAGCCGAGCGACAATGCGCCATCGACGATCCGTCCTTTCACACGAACCGTCCCCGCCTTCGCCACCAGCAGGTCGGCGCGCCAGGGATAGATGGCGGTGCGCAGCTCTACCCAGTCGGCGGTGAGGTCGGGGTTATGCGGGTCGCCGATCGAGACGTTGGTAAGCCGCTGGCGCCAGGGGGAAAGCTGCACGATCGTGTAGCGCGCGGGCACGCCGCGGCGTGCCAGTTCGCGGTCGAGGAACCCCTGTGCAATGGTCCGCCGCTGCAGCCAGACCGTCGCCACGCTCGCCGACACCAGCACGAGCAGCGCCACCGCGACGCGACGCCGTCGCTTCGCCCGCGCTGCTGCACTGCTTCGCCACGCCTCGGCGTCGGTGTCGGTGTCGTCTTCGCTTCGGTTCACGCCCGCTCCAGCCGCCTGACCGTGCGGCCCCTAGCCATAGCTCTCCGATCCTGCAAAGGTTCCTCGCCGGCGCTCAGGCGAGGTCGCGGGTCATCTCGACCATGGTGCGGTGGAAGCCCGCGGAGCCGAACAGCGCCTGCGCCTCGACATTGCGCTCGGCAGTGAACAGCACGAGACGGGGCGGCGCATGCGGCGCCAGCGCCGTCATGGCTGCGTCGAGCAGCGCGCGCCCGATGCCCTGTCGCCGATGGTCCGGCGCGACGATCAGGTCGTAGATCACCCCCGCGGGCCCGCGCAGCGCCATATAGTCGCTCCCCTCGATCCCGGCATAGACATAGCCGAGCACGGTATCGCCCGTCGCTGCCACGCGCAGCACGGACTCGGTGCGCTCGATCTGCCGGACGAGGAAGCCGCCATACAGTTCGGGCGTCTCGGCCGTCGGCGCGATGAAGCGGCGCGCGTCGAAGCCGTGGTGGACCGCGACCATCTGGGCGCCCAGCTGTCCGAGCTGCGCCCGGTCCGCCGGCACCGCCGGACGGATGGCGAAAGGTGCGGAGGAAACGTCGATCAAGAATTTTCTCCCGGGCCATGGATCTCGGCGCCTTCGCCCCCCTGGAACAATGCTGCCAGCTCCTCAAGGTCGAGATCACGCTCGAGATTGTGCAGCACCTCGTCCTCGATCTCGCCTTCGCGGTGCAGGCGAAGCAGCTCTTGGCGGCCCGCCGCCACGGCCGCCAGCACGATGTCGAAATGGGCGCGGATACCGGGCATGTAGCTGCTGGCATCGCCGGCATAGCGTTCGGTGACATGGTCGCGCTTGCGATATTCCTCGAGCAGACGCGGATGGATGAGAGTTCCCTGCGCGTCATAGGCCCGCGCCTCCACCTCAACGCGCTTCGCGCGGGCAATGGCGGCCTCGGCCTGTACCAAGGTGACGTTGGGGGGCGGATCGCGGTCCTGCGGTGCGATCCGGTGGATCAGCAAACCCAGGCTGGCACCCTGCAGTACGACGGTGGCAAGGATCACCGCGAAGGAAGCCACCAGCATCAGGTCGCGCCCGGGCATGTCGTTGGGCAGCGAAAGCGCGACGGCAAGCGTGACGACGCCGCGCATTCCCGCCCAGGACAGGATGGTGGCTTGTCGCCATCCGAGCGGCCGCGCCTGCCAGATCCCGGCCCGCTTGAGCGTGCCGAACAGCAGCTCGCTGCCGAACACCCACACGAAGCGGGTGATAAGCACCGCAAGAACAACGCCGATCACCGGCAGTGCCATCGAGGTGAACACCCGTTCCAGCCCGACGCGATCGAGCACCCCGCGCAGCGAGAAGCCGATCAGGATGAACACCAGCGCCTCCAGGCTGAATACCAGCGTACGCCAGAAGGCGCTGCCCTGCATCCGCACCCGTGCCGGCAGGACTTCGTGCTGATACCAGCCGAACACGAGCCCGGCCGCGACCACCGCGATCACCCCGGAGACGTGCAGTGCCTCGCCGGCAAGATAGGCAGCCCAGCTGAGCAGCGTGGCGGTGGCGACGATCAGCGTCTGGTCCGGCAGTCGCCGCAGGATGAACTTGCCGCCGAACCCGACCGCCGTGCCGACCACCACGCCCCCGATCGACAGCAGCACGAAGCTGGTCCCCGCATCGAGCGCGTTGAAGCTGCCGGTGAGCGTGGCAGCGACGGCGAAGCGGAACAGCACCAGCCCGGTCGCATCGTTGATCAGGCTTTCGCCTTCCAGAAGTGCCTGCAGCCGGCGCGGCAGCTTCACCCGCTGCAGCACCGAGCGCGCGGCCACCGCATCGGGCGGCGAGACAATCGCGCCGAGCGCGAAGCATGCGGCCCAGGGCAGCCCCGGCACCAGCAGGTGCAGCACCAGCCCGACCACCAGCGTCGTGAACAGCACCGCACCGACCGCCAGCGACAGAATACCCGGCAGATGCCGCCGCAGCCGGCCGAACGCGGCATAATAGGCGCCGTCCATCAGCAGCGGCGGCAGAAACAGCACCAGCACCAGCTCAGGATCGAGCGACACCTTCGGCAGGTTGGGCAGGAACGCCAGCGCCCCGCCCCCCAGCAGCAGCGCGGCCGAGGGCAGGAACGCCAGGCGTTCGGCGATCCAATGCAGCGCAATCACCGCTGCGAACAGCACAAGGACAAGCTCAAACGTATCGACCGGATGCATCTTCTTCCCCCAGCGGTCCGCATCGCGGCCGTGACCTATAGGCACCGCAGCGCGATAGGTTCCGAGCCCGAGGCTAACCGCTGCACCCGCATGCGGCAAATTCGCGCTATGCCGCGCCCCGCACCCTGCGCAGACCAAGCCAGTGTCGCACACCCGGCAGACGCACCAGCACGAGCCGCTCAACCGACAGCACGACCAACAGGCTGATCCCCATCAGCGGCAGAACCAGCCCCAAGACGAGAACGAGCGCGAAGAACGCCAGTGCTGCCGGGCGAGCCCCGCTGGCGCGCGGTGCGCCCAGCACGCCTTCGGGCCGCCGTCGCCACCACAGCACGACGCTGCTCACCGCGAGCACGATCAGCCCCAGCGCGGTCAGCAGGTTGAGCAGCTGGTTGAGCCAGCCGAACGCCTGCCCCTCATGGATCGCCACGCCATAGCCGACCAGCCGGTCGACCAGCCGCCGCTGGGCGAAGTCCTTGCGCGAGAGGAGCTTGCCGGTTGCGCCGTCGAGGGTCAGGTCGGTGCGCAGCGGGCGGTTGGCGGCATCGGACTTGGCGGTCCAGGGCTGGCCGGGGCCGGTCGGCGGCGAGACCAGCACGGGCGTCGCCAGCCGCAGCGGGCCGAGCGTGGCGATCAGCCTGTCAAGCGGCACCAGCGACACCGCCGGATGCGCCATCGCCATGCCGTGATGCTCGGCATGTTCGCCCATCATCGCGCGGGTGCCTGCATCGGCGGCCGCGCGCTGGCGGAGCTCGTCGGCACGGCCGGTGGTCCAGTCCTGCTTGACCGGGTGGCCCTCCACTACCCCGCGCACCGCCTTCAGATAGCCGCCCCAGCTCTTTGCCCAGGGCAGCCCCGAGACGAGCAGGAACAGTGCGAAGGCGGAGACCCAGATGCCGGTCACCGCGTGCAGGTCCCGCCAGAAGCGCCGGCCGCCCGCGTTTAACCGCGGATAGACGATGCCCCCCAGTCCGCCGCGGCGCGGCCACCACAAGAACAGGCCGGAAAGCAGCATCACGATCGTCCAAGAGGCGGCCAGCTCGACGAGGAAGGAGCCCAGCGTCCCAGCGAGGAGCTCGCCGTGCAACCGGAACACCACCCGCATCAGCCGCTGGTCCTCGTCGACCGTCTTGAGCACGGCCAGCGTCTGGGGATGGACATAGACGCGCGTCTCGTCCGTCCCCTTGCCGACGATGATTTGCACCGCCTGACGATCGGTCTCGGGCAGCTGGTAGCGGTGAAGCACCGATCCCGGCACCGCCCGCACCGCCGCCGCCGCCTGGTCAGCGGCCGAGGCGCGCGGGCCGGTGACGGCGAGATCGGCATAGGGCGCGTCGATCAGCGCCTCCACCTGCGGGCGGAACAGGTAGATCGAGCCGGTGACCGCCAGCCACAGCACGAAGGGAATGCAGAACAGGCCGGCGTAGAAATGCCAGCGCCACACGGTTGCGGTGTTCGGCCAGTGCCGACGACGGGCGTGTTGCATGGTACCCTCCCCCATCAGAACCGGGCCTTGACGCCGGCATAGACCGTGCGCGGCTGCCCGGCGTAGACCGAGCCGGTAGTGTTGGCGAGCACCGATGCCGGGTTCTCCGTGCCCGAGGTCGCGAGGCTGTTCGCAATTACCGAGGCGGCGCCGACAGTGGTGACGTCGAACAGGTTCTGCACCGAGGCGTAGAAGCTCAGCCGCGACAGCGGCCCGCTTCCCTTGGGCGGGTCGTAATGCAGGTTCAGGTTGACCAAGGTCGCCGAGGGCATCGCCAGCAGGTTGCTGTTGTCGACGAAGAAGCGATCGCGATAGCCGAGCTCGGCAAAGCCGCCGAGCCCGCTCAGCGGCCCGGCGGGCTGGTCATAGCCCAGCCGGGCGTTGACGAAGTTCGGGATCACACCGGGGATCGCCTTGCCGTTGCGGTCGAGGACCGTCGACACCGTGCCCGCGGTCAGACGCTCCTGGAAATCAGTGTAATATTGGTCGTTATAGCTGTAGCTCGCATCGAGCTTGGCGCCGGGCAGCAGCCCCGGCAGCGGCTTCCAGCTCACCCCCAGCTCGACGCCGCGATGCACCGAGCGCGGCACGTTCGAGGTGTAAGCGAGCAGGTTCACGCCGGCCGACTGGCTGACCAGCTCATTGGTGAACCATTCGTAATAGCCGGTCAGCTCGGCCTTGAAGTTGCTGCCCAGGGCCACCTCGGCGCCGAGGTCGACGCCGGTGTTGCGCTGCGCCTTGAGGCTGGCGTTGTTGCCCGCGACGCCGGCAGCCGAGACGAACAGATTGCCGGCCTGCGGGATGCCATAGCCCGTCCCCACCCGCGCATGCAGCCGCACCGCATCGATCGCCTGCCAGAACAGCGCCACCTCGGGCGCGACGTTGGTGAAGTGGCGATCGGCGGGGATATAGGCGAGCACCGGGTTGGCGCCGACGGGGTAGCTATAGGCGGTCTGGCGGACGTCGAGGATCGAGCGCTCGGCCCCGATCCCCGCGATCGCCTGCAGCCGCCCGGTGAGCTGCAGCTCCTCGCGGGCGCGCACCCCCAGGTTCCGCACGTCGCCGAATACCGTCTGGGTCAGCGCGCCGAAGCCGTTGCGGCCGGCGGGGGTCTTGTTGAAGCTGTAGCTCTGGTTGTCGAGATAGTTGTAGAACACGCCCACGAAGCTGGTGGAGTCCATCCCCGCGATCCGGCCGTGATTGGTCACGTCCAAGGTGAGGTTGTAGCTATCGAGCGTGCCCTTGAACGGCGTTGCGCTGGTCGGCTGGTTGACCACGCGGCTGTCGAAGGTCGCCTGGGTGCGCCAGGTGGTGTTCGACCCAAGGTCATGCTCGTAGCGGGTGCCGACGATCGTCCGGCGATCGTTACGCGCGAGATTGCCCTCGTCCGCGGTCTGCGCGATCCGCGCCCCGTTGGTGCCGTTGACCAGCACCGAGATGGTGCCGCAGCCCGGCACCGCGCTCGCCGCGGCCGCGCAGCCCAGCTGATAGGGGTTGGTCAGATACTGGTTGTACGACAGCCGGGTCGAGAGGCGGAAATCGCCCTCGTTGTAGATCAGCTTGACCGCAACCCGGTCGCGGCTGCCCAGCTCGAACCTGGCCAGCGCGTTGAGCGTGCCGGTCTCGTAGCCGGTATGCCCCGTGGCACCGTCGCCGCGGACATAGCTGCCGAACACCGCGATGTCGTGGCCGGAGGTCGCATGCCCGATCGTCGCGTAGAGATTGGCATAGCCGTCGCCGCCGGCGTCGAACCCGGCTTCGACGCCTTGGATCTCGCGGCCCGAGCGGGTGCGGAAATTGACGGCGCCGCCCAGCGCATAATTGCCGTAGCGGGCGGAGGAAGGGCCGCGCACGACGTCGACCGCGCCATATGCATGCGGGTCGGTCAGGTCGAAGCGGGCGAGGCCGTCGGGCTGGGTGACGGGGAAATCGTCCTCGAACACCTGCAGGTTGCGCGCGCCGAAGCCGTTGCGCGCATTCGAGCCGCGCACCGAGACGCCGACGTCGCGCGGGCCGTTGCCCTGGGTGACGGCGATGCCGGGCGAGAGCCGGACGATGTCGGCGATGGTCGTCGCGGGCGTGTTGCGGAAGGCGGCGGCGTCGACGGTGGTCACCGTCTGGCCGCGCACCTGCGTGGTCAGCGACAGCGCCTTGCCGGTGACGAATATCTCGTCGGTGCCGGGCGGCATGGCTGCCACGAGTGCGGCCTGTGGCTTCGGTGCGGCGGCATCGAGCCTCGCCAGTTCGGCATCGATCGCCGCGCGCTGCCGAAGCAGTTCGGCGCGGCGCGCCTGGTCATCGGTTTGCGCGGACGCGGCCGATGCGCAGAGAGCGGCCGATGCGCAGAGAGCGGCCGAAACGGCCGCCGAAAACAAGTGCTTGGACATGAAATCTTCCTGATCCGGGCGCGCCCGCACAACCGCGCGAGCGCCACAAAGGGCAACGGAGATCAGGCGGCGCGCGGGGGTCCGCGCAGGGGGGGCCGAAGATAAACGCGAACGATCGCAGGCAGGATCGTCGCGGTGCGAATGGCGCGTTCGAGGACGAAGGCGATCGCCAGCGCGAGCAGCGTCGGGTCGACCGCCGCCAGGCCCGGCATCGCCAGTCCGGCGAAAGCGCAGGGCATCTCGGCCTTGGGCTGGTGTTCGTCGGGGCTCGACGGGTGTTCCTTCATCGGCATTGCCATCGCCATCGGCATCGGCCCGTATCCCGAGCAGAAGCCCAGCACTACCGTACCGCCGCGCTGCATCGGCATGAATCCGGCCGGCAACACGGCCTTCATCAGCAGCGCCGCTGCGATGATGCAGCCACACAGCAGGCGATGTTCCAGCAGAAGGCGGCGCACGACGAACACGGGCTAAAGACCTACCCGGCTCGGCCCGACTTGTCGAACGGTTCTACGGGAGGCCTAGGCAGGGTCGGCTGCAGAGGGCCTCGAATAGGTGGTACCCGCCAGCGCCGCATCGACACCGACCATGCCCCTGTCGATCAGGTGCAGGAAAATGTGGTTCGCAGCGTTCAGATCGGCCTTGGCCGAGAACAGCTTATGTGCCTCCATGAAGGCGATAGTCCACGCCGCTGCGATCAACCCGGCAGCGAGGTGCGCGTCCGGATCGTCTTTCGTGGCCCCCACATCCTCGACGAGCGCCGCCGCCAGCATGTCGATGAAGTCGTCGCGCATCTGCCGCGCCCGTGCCTTCAACGCCTCGCTGCCGAGCGCCGTCTGCACGAAGCGACAGGTGACGTCGAACAGCGGAAAGGCCGGATCGGGATCGTCGATCAACCGATGCGCCAGGGCATGCAGCGCCTGCAGGGGGGACGTACCGCGCGCCCGCTCCCGGAGCGCGGCAAGGGCGGCATCGCGGATGGCGTCCTCGCGATCGAAGAACAGATCTTCCTTGCGCGGGAAATGGTTGAATACCGTCATCCTGCCCACGTCCGCCGCCTGGGCGATCTCGTCGATCGTCACCCGGTCGAAGCCGCGTTCAAAGAACAGGCGCGTCGCGACGTTGGAAATCGCCTGGCGGGTCATCTGCCGCTTGCGCGTGCGGCGTTCGACGGCGGGTTCGGGCATGACTTGCTTTCTGTACTCAGTATATTTATGTACTAGGTATAGTTCAATGCCTAGCGAGGGTATCGTGTCCGATCCAATGCGTGTTTTGATCAGTGGTGCAAGCTTTGCCGGGCTCGCCACGGCGTTCTGGATGACTAGGCTCGGCTACCGGGTGACGATGGTCGAGCTCACGTCCGGCCTCCGTCGCGGCGGCACCCCCGTCGACATCATGGGCGAGACGATCGACATCCTCACCCGCATGGACCTGCTCTACGCCGTCATGGCGAAGACGCTGGCGCCGCGGGGCTTCGCGTTCAAGGACGAGGACGACACGACGCTTGGCGGCTTTCCGGCGGACGCGGGCGAGCAGGATCCGGCGCAGGCACGGTACGAGATCCACCGCGACGATCTGCTCGACATTCTGTTCGCGGCGGTCGACGGCACGGTCGACCTGCGGTTCGGCCGCTCGATCCGCCAGTTGTCCGAAAGCCCAGCGGAAGTGACAGTCACCTTCGACGATGGCGTGGAGGAAACCTATGCGCTCGTTCTCGGCTGTGACGGCAACCGCTCCAACACCCGCGCGCTGGCGTTCGACGATGCCGAAACCGCGTCCTACTTCATGGGCGGCTATTTCTACCTGCGCGTGGTGCCCGAGACCGGCCTGCTGCCGGGGGACACCTCGCAGCTGTTCAGCGTCCCCGGCAAAAGCGCGATGCTCAACGGCTATCACGACCGCACCGACATCTGCCTCGCCTTCCGCGCCGGCCGGCCGATCGACTATGACTTTCGCGACAAGGCGGCGCAGCGCCGGCTGATCCACCAGCAGTTCGACGGGCTCGGCTGGAAGGTGCCGGCGATGCTCGCGCACGTCGATGCCGAGGGCGATTTCTACTTCGATCAGGCCAACCAGATCCGCATGCAGCGCTGGTCGAAGGGCAGGATCGCGCTGGTCGGCGACGCCGGATACTGCGTTTCACCGCTGGCGGGCATGGGCGGATCGATGGCGCTGATCGGCGCGGCGCATCTGGCCGATGCACTCGCCCGCCACCCCGGTGACCACAGCGCCGCGTTCGACGCCTATGAAGCCGGCCTCCGCCCGTTCGTGGAGCAGGTCCAGCAACGGGCGGCGACGACCGGCATGTCGATGCTGTTTCCCGCCGACGAGGCCGAACTGGCGGAGCGCAACCGCCAGCTACGCGAAGGAACGATCGCCCTGTAGCGGGCGGGGGCTCAGCCCCTGCTCTCGATCCATTCTGCAGCCGCCGTCAAACGGGCACGTACGCGCTCCGGCCCCATCACGCTCATCACCTCGAACAGGTCGGGCGTGTTGGGCTTGCCGGCCAGCGCCAGACGCAGAACGCCGGCAATGGCACTGAACTGGCCCTGATAGCGCTCCGGCTCGGCCTTGTAGGCCTTGCCGTTCGCCGCATAGCCATGCTTCTCGCCGATCGCTCGGACCCATTCGAGCCACGCATCGCGATCCACCGCCGGATCGAACCCCTCCGCCACTTCGCGCAGGATCGCAGCCAGGCCGGGTGCCAGCGCATCCCACAGCGGCTGGTTGGCCGCGTCGCGCGGCACGAAGAGATCATCGAAGAAATAGCCGGTGTCGCTCGGCACGTCCGACCATTTGACGATGTCCTTGCGCGCCCGCGCCGCGCCGCGCTCGATGTTCAGGATCGCCCGGACATAATCGGCATTCGCGGAGAGCCGCTCGGCGAAGGGCTGGTCGTGGACCTGCGCCCAGGCGAGCGCCGCGTCATAGACCTGGGCCGCGGTCATCGCCCCGATCACCTCGCGGCTGATGCTCGACAGCTTGACCAGATCGAACAGCGCGCCGCTGCGGTTGAGGCGCTCGACCTGGAGCGGGAAGCTCTCCGAATCCGCCGTCGGATTGGCCTTGCGCCAGTCCTCGAACTTGCCGTCGGCGAGGTTGAGGAGATACTCGATCACCGCCTGGCGCGGATAGCCTTCAACCGAATACCAGTCGACCGCCGCTTCCGGATCGTGACGCTTGCTCAGCTTGCGACGCGACGAGCCGACATTCTTCTCGATCGGCGCGATGTGCGCATAGCGGGGGCGCTGCCAGCCGAGCAGATCGAACAGCTGGGCGTGCACCGGATAGGAGGACAGCCACTCGTCGCCGCGGATCACGTCGGTGGTGCCCATCAGGTGATCGTCGACGACATGGGCGAGGTGGTAGGTCGGCAGACCGTCCGCCTTGAGCAGCACGATGTCCTGGTTGTTCGCGGGAACGTTGAGCTTGCCGCGGATCAGGTCGGGCAGCTCGGCGCGGCCTTTGCCCTCGGCCGCCGGCGCCTTGAGCCGGATGACGAAGCTGCGGCCTTCGGCGAGCGCCGCCTGGACGTCCTCCAGGCTGCGGTTCCGCCAGATCGCCCAGCTGCCATAATAGCCGGGCGGGATCTTGCGCAGATTCTGCTCGGTGCGCATCGCCTCGAGCTCCTCGGGCGTGGCGAAACAGGCATAGGCATGGCCGCGCACGAGCAGGTCGCGCACCACGCTCTGGTAGAGTTCCTGGCGCTCGCTCTGGCGATACGGGCCATAGGCGCCAGTCTCGGTGCCGGCCAGCGAGGGGCCCTCGTCGAACGCGATGCCGAAGTCGTTGAGCGCGCCGAGGATCAGCTCGACCGCGCCGGGCACCTCGCGCTTGCGATCGGTATCCTCGATGCGAAGGTAGAACAGCCCACCCGACTGGTGCGCGGTGCGCTCCGAGATCAGCGAGACATAGAGGCCGCCGATATGGATGAAGCCGGTGGGGCTCGGGCCGAACCGCGTCACGCGCGCGCCTTCGGGCAGCGACCGCACCGGATAGCGCTGGTGGATTTCGTCCATCGACAGCGTGGCCGACGGCGTCAGCACGTCGAGGGGAAGCGCAGTTTCGGAAGTTTGATCGGTGGTCGATGACACGCGCGGAGACTTTCAAGGGATTTCGGTTGCGGCGCCACGTCGATCGACGGGGCCTATGCTGCCTCCTATCGCCTTCTCCCCCGGACGGGAAGTGGGCTGGCAACCAAAGGGCGACGTTGGCGGCCGCTGTGGCCCGTGCCCCTCCAGGCGAGCAAGGCGCTGAACGCGCCCGGCGCCAAGAACCCCTTTTCCTGCGCGATCAGCCGGAAGGTTGCGGGCAGGCGATGGGAACCAGGCGGCCATAGCCACGTTGGACAACATATTGTCATTTTGGTGATGCATTGTCGTATGTCCGATCAGGAAACAGATGTCCGGGAGCTTGCGCTCGCTGTCTTCGCCACGGGGGGAAGGCTGATCGGCACCGGTAATGAGTTGGTCGCCCATCTCGGCCTTACCAGCGCTTGGTGGCAGGTGCTGGGGGCGCTGCGCTATTCACCGGTGCCGCTTCCCACCGCGTCGATCGCGCGCAACATGGGCCTCACCCGGCAGGCGGTGCAGCGTATCGTCGACCTGCTCGCCGAGCGCGGCCTGGTCACGTTTCAGGAGAATCCACATCACCGCCGCGCCAAGCTGGTCGTCCTGACCGAGGCGGGGATAGCAGCCGTGAACGGCGCCGAGCAGGCGGTAGCCCCGCTCGATACCGAGATCGCCGACCGCATCGGCCGCGACCGGATCCGCGACGCGATCCAGACCCTCGACGCGATGAACGCCATCCTTTCGGAATGGCTCGATCGCGCCGCTCCCGTTCCAGACCCTACCGTCTAAAAGGAAATGCTGTCATGATACTGGTATCAGGTGCCACGGGTGGCATCGGTGGCGAAGTGTGCGGCCTCCTCAAGGACGCCGGCGCGCCGTTCCGCGCCCTGTGTCGCAAGCAGGAACAGGTCGACCTCCTGACGAAGAAGGGCATCGATGCCGTGCGTGGCGATTTCGATCGCCCGGAAACGCTGGCGTCGGCGATGCAGGGCATCGACACGATGTTTCTCATCACGCCCCCCACCCAGCAGCAGGTGGCGCAGGAGAAGGCGGCGATCGACGCCGCCAAGGCTGCAGGCGTCGGCCGGATCGTCAAGATCTCCGCCTCCGACGGCAATGTCCGCTCGCCGGTGCCCTGGGCGAAGGCGCATGCGCTGATCGACCACCATCTGCGCGCCTCGGGAATCGGCTGGACCATCCTCAAGCCGACCGCATTCATGCAGAATTTCCTGTGGTTCAAGGATCCGATCGCCCGGGGCTTTCTCCCCCAGGTCGCCGGCAAGGGATCGGTCTCCTGGGTCGATACGCGCGACGTCGCCCGGGTGGCAGCCGCGGTTCTGACCCAGGACCGCCATGACGGCGCGACCTATTTCCTCACCGGACCGGAGACGCTCGACATGAAGGACGCAGTCGCGCGCCTGTCGAAGGCGCTGGGCCACAAGGTCCGCTATCTCGACCTGCCCTCCCCGCTCTTCCGCGCCCTGCTGCGCCTGACCGGCAACTCGCGATGGACGGCGAATGGACTGGTCGTGCAATTCGCCGACGTCGTGGCCGGGCATCACGACATCGACCCGACGTTCGAGATCGAGCGCCTCACCGGCACGCCGCCGCACGACTTCACCGATTTCATCCTACAGCACCGGGCGCAATTTTCCCGGTAGCCGCGCCGCCCGATCGTGCGTTGTCGCGCGATAGTCTGCCACTCTGCGCACGTATGGAGACACCCATGCCGTCGACCAATGCCTCCCTCGCGGGCCATGCCGCGATCGTCACCGGTGCAAGTTCGGGCATCGGTCTTGCCGTTGCCGAGGCGGTGGCGGCCGCCGGCGCGGCGGTAGCGATCAACTATCACGCCCAGGCCGAACCCGCCGAGGCACTTGTCGGGCGCATCACCGCTCAGGGCGGACGAGCGATCGCGGTGCAGGCCGATGTCTCGCAGGAGTCGGACGTGCTCCGCCTGTTCGACGAAGCCGCCGCCGCATTCGGCCGTATCGACCTGGTCGTTTCCAATTCCGGCGTACAGAAGGACGCTGCCGTCGCCGACATGTCGCTGGAAGACTGGAACACGGTCATCGGCATCAACCTGACCGGCCAGTTCCTTTGCGCGCGCGAAGCGGTGAAGCGTTTCCGCGCGCAGCCCGAGGCGGGACGCCCGGCCCGCAGCGCGGGCGTGATCGTGGCGATGAGCTCGGTGCATGAGATCATCCCCTGGGCGGGGCATATCAACTATGCCTCGGCGAAGGGCGGGGTACGGATGCTGACCCGCTCACTCGCGCAGGAAGTCGCCGCCGACGGCATCCGCGTCAACGCCGTCGCCCCCGGCGCCATCCGCACGCCGATCAACAAGGAAGCCTGGGACAGCGAAGAGGCGCTGGAAAAGCTGCTGCGGCTGATCCCCTATGGCCGCATCGGCGAGCCCGAGGATGTCGCGCGCGCGGTCGTCTGGCTGGCCTCGGACGAAGCCGACTATGTGACCGGCACTACCCTGTTCGTCGATGGCGGCATGTCGCTTTACCCGGAATTCCGCGACAATGGCTGAGCCTCGCCGGACGATCGGCGAGCACGGCATCATCGGCGACCTGGAGACGGCAGCGCTGGTCGCGCGCGACGGCACGATCGACTATCTGTGCTGGCCGTCGCTCGACAGCCCGACGATCTTTGCGGATCTGCTCGACGGCGAACGCGGCGGCGCGTTCGAAATCACGCCCGAACTGGACCGGCCACGTCACCTGCAGCTGTACGTGCCCGACACCAATGTGCTGCTGACGCGCTGGATGACAGAGCAGGGCAGCGCGGAGGTCGTCGACCTGATGCCCCAGCCCGAAGCACGCCGGCGTGCCGGACGCGACGCGCGCTGCCTGATCCGCCGCGTGACGGTGACCAGCGGTACCGTCACCTTCGCGATGCGCTGCACACCGCGCTTCGCCTATGCCCGCGACGTTCCCGACGTCGCCGATATCGAGGGCGGGGTCCGCTTTTCCGGGCGGGAACTGTCGCTCCGTCTTGTCGCGTCGGTCCCGCTCGATCGGCAGATCGGCGCAGCCGGCGCGCGCTTTACCCTCGCCAAGGGGGAGAGCGCATGGTTCGTCCTCGGCGACGACGCGATGTCCGGTCCCGACGAGGCGGCCGTTGTCGCGCTGCTCCAGGCCGCGACGCAGGAATGGCGTTCCTGGCTGGGCAAGTCGACCTACCGGGGGCGATGGCGGGAGCAGGTGATGCGCTCGGCGCTGACCCTGAAGCTGCTGACCTCGGCCCGCCATGGCTCGATCGCGGCGGCCGCGACCTTCTCGCTGCCCGAAGCCGAGGGCGGCGAGCGCAACTGGGACTATCGCGCGACCTGGATCCGTGATGCGTCCTTCACCGTCTACGCCTTTCTCCGTCTGGGCTTCACCGAAGAGGCCGAACATTTCTATCGCTGGGTCGGTGCGCGGATCATGCAGTCCGGGGGCGAGCATCCGCTGCAAATCCTGTACGCGCTCGATGGAAGTTCCCCGGCGGCGGAGTGCGAGCTCGATCATCTCGCCGGCTATGCGGGCAGCCGTCCGGTGCGCGTCGGCAACGCGGCGAGTGCGCAGACCCAGCTCGACATCTTCGGCGAACTCCTCGACAGCGCCTATCTCTCCAACAAATACGGCCCCGCCATCCCGCACGAAGGCTGGCGGCGTGTCTGCGGACTGGTCGAGCATGTGATCGACCATTGGCAGGAGCCCGACGCCAGCATCTGGGAAATGCGGTCCGCGCCGCGCCACTTCCTCCACTCACGCGTGATGTGCTGGGTGGCGCTGGACCGCGCCATCCGACTGGCCCAGAAACGCTCGCTCCCCGCGCCGCTCGTCCGCTGGTCGGAAGCGCGCGACGCCATCGCCGACGATGTCTGGACGAACTTCCGCCATCCGGAGCATGGCTATTTCGTACAGGAACGCGGCGGCACCGCGCTCGACGCTGCGCTGCTGATGCTGCCGCTGGTCCGCTTCGTCTCGTCGACCGACCCAGTATGGCTCAAGACGCTGGACGCGATCAGTGCGCAATTGTGCGACGACGGGCTGGTCTATCGCTACCGCAGCGACGATGGTCTGGCTGGGGACGAGGGGGCCTTCACCACCTGCACCTTCTGGTATGCGGAATGCCTCGCCCGCGCAGGACGGCTCGAGGATGCGCAACTCGTGCTGGCGAAGGGAATCGCCTATGCCAACCATCTCGGATTGTTCGCCGAAGAAACCGACGCGCGCGCCCTGCCGCTTGGTAACTTCCCCCAGGCGCTGACCCATCTCGCCTTCATCAGCGCCGCCTATTTCCTCGATCGGCAGCTCGACCCTTCCTATCGGCCGACCTGGCAGCCCTGAACGGCGGTAGCGAGCATGGCTCCACCCCCGGCCAGCGGGCCAAACGTCTCACGGCGATGCGCGCGCTCATCGCAAATATCTGCACCAAGCCATTTGAAGGATATGGTTATTCTTCGCCATTCTCGACGCAGCTAGCGCAAATGCGCGGGATCATCCCGTGGGATAACGCCCAAGTGCCAACTGGATATTGAGCAGTCCTCCTTTGCCTTCACCGCACAGCTTCTCCCGCCTCGAAGTCAAAGCTCCCGTTGACTCCAGCAACATTCCGATCCATTCTGGCGCAGATACATACCTCCATTACCAAATCGATGATCCCGCTGCGTGGCGACACCTCTCACGGTGCTGCTGATCTAGCCACGCGCCAGTTCGCGCGTGCTATGATTGTCCAGGGGGCGTTATGGGGCGGAGAGTCTTTCGGGTTTGGGCCGTAAAGGGCTGGCGCGCCGCGGCGAGTATTTTCCTTGCCGGCTGCTTGTTCGCAGCCTCCCCGATCGTGGCGAATGCCCAGGTCGTGGACCTGGAAGTCGAGCCGCCCTCCGCCGCCCCGACGGCCATTCGTGCGGCCCCTTCACCCGCGGCACCGACCCCGGCGGCATCCCCCACCGCAGCGCCGAGGGCGGCTGCCACCGCACGACCGACGCGCTCCCGCCCTCCCATGCGTGCACGCGCCAGCCCGCCGGCCAAAGCTCTTGTGCGCGCGCCATCGACAGGACCGATCCTAACCCCTGCGTCGCCAAGCACACCAAAATGGGACGAGCAGCGCGCGCGGGCGGAAACGGAAATCCGCATCAAGGAGCAGGAAGCGCATACCGCGCAGCTGAATGCCGATCTCGATCGGGTCAAAACACGTCTCGAAATGCAGGCGGATATTCAACGCAAGCTGAAAGATGCCGACGCCGATCGTTCGCGGACCAATTGGGTCTTATTCGCTATCTTCGCGTCGATCGTCATCTTCATGATCGTGACTGCATTCCTGTTCTACCGGTTATCCAATGCGCTTGTCAGCAAGCTGCCAGCCGGTGGACCCTTGGGGTCCGGTCAGGATCCGAACACGCAAGAGATCCCGCTATCGCGCCTGCCGCTGGGGTTGCCGGACGGCAGCATCCGGGCGATCATCTCGCTGTTCATCGTCATCGTCGGCTTCCTTGTTCTGGCGTTCCAGAAGACGCTCGAAGTGGAGAGCGCGACGGCCATCGCCGGCTTCGTGGGCGCGATCATCAGCTTCTATTTCGCCACCCGCAACGAAGCGGCGGCGACGCAGGCGGCAAGCCAGGCCAACGCCGCGCTGCAGGAGGCGAGCAAGGAGGCCATCCGCGCGTCCACCCAGAATAATCAGATGCGCGCTGATACGCTCAACGCGCAGCTTGATCGGGTATTCGCCGGCATCGCCCCCGACGCGAGCGGCAGGCCGGCGGCGCTTTCCCTGCAAACGCTGTACGGCGATCTCCAGAATATCCGTCAGATGACCAGCGCGGTCTCTGCCATCCCCATCGGCACGGGACCGGTCAGCGGCGCGAGCGAGGTGATGCAGCGCATCGACACCATGCTGGCGGCAATCCAGCCGCTGCTCGGCGGCGCCGCCGATGCGAAGACGATCGCGACGGTCGCGGGCCAGGCCGAGGCGCTATTGCGCGAAATCACCCACGAGAACCCGGTGGTCTCCACGATCACCGGTGCGCTCGCGACGCTCAGCAAGGCGGCCAGCGACAACAGCGCGGTGTCGCAGATACTGCGGAGTGTCGGCGGCCCCGTCGGGCTGGTCGGCAGCCTGCTTTTCAGCGGGATCAAGCTGTTCGCCGACCAGCGCCAATTCGAAGCCTGGAAGAAGGCGGTCCTCGCCCAGCCCTTCGATATCGATGCGCTTTCGATCAGCCCCGACGACCCAACGCTGCCGGAAGCGGCGGCCGCGCTGAGCCCGCTCGTCTCGATCATCGGCACTGCGCCCGACATGATCCGGGAGCTCTATCGCATCTCGATCGTCCCACCCGGTGGAACACCCAGCGCCGCGGACGCACTCGCGCGCGACTCCGCGGCCGCCAACACGCCGCTGTTCCAGGCATTCGGCAGCGACCCACGCGTGCTCGCCGACGCGATCAACGAATACCGAACGATACTCGTTTCGCTCGTCGCAGCAGCCGCGCTGCCGCCCCAGCTGCCGGTGGACCCGGCCACGACCGCACCGCCACTCGCCAGCGGTGACCTGGTTCGCGCGGTAGGGACCGTTCGGCAGGAGCCGGGTGCCGCCGGGGCGCTGGACCAGCTCGTCTCCGTGATCGAGGCGCTTGCCAAGAACACGCTCGGCACCGATCTGGCGCCCCTGCTCTCGGGCGCGATCGCCATCGCGCAGCATCTGTTGCGCGACGAGCCGACCGAGGTGCAGCCGTGATCGCGCGCCGTGCCCCTGTGGGCATGTTGCTCGTGCTGCTGGGCGGTTGCGCCCTGCTCGCGACGCCCTTCCCCACCAAGCGCGCCGTTCAGCAGCTGGAAAACGCGAAGAAACTGGACGCCCAGTCCGATGCCTATGTAGCCTTGGGGGACCTGGCGGTCGACTGCCCCGCCGAACCCGCGACGGGCCGTCAGCGCGACATGGTCTGCGCGCAACTATGGGCGTTCAAGGCGAGCGCTTGCCTCAAGGTCTATCAGCGGGACAGCCAGGCGTTGACCGGTCGGGTGGTCATCACAGCGGAGGCGCGCGCTGCACCGGCAGCGGCTTTGGAATGCGCCCTCACCGCCAGCGCCAACGCGACGGCCTTCCTCCCCCCTCGACCGACCGGAGATGCTGCGCTCCGCATTCTCGTCCTGCGCGCGCGGTCCATCGAGCTGCGGCGCAGCCTGCGCGACGCGCGCGACGCGCTGGACGACGATGCCGAGCTCGGCGCAGTCGCGGCGCGCATGGCACCGCTCCCGGCTGGTCCCGCCGCGGATGGATCGCCACCGGAAGGAAGCTACTACGCGTCCTACTTCCTCGCCGGCACGGCGGCGCGGAACGCCAACAAGGCAGCGCTCGCGGCGCGGGCCGGCCCCGAGGATCGCCTTGCGGTGGAAAGGGCCAGTGCCTGTTCGCTCGCGCGAGGCGGCTTGCAGGTCCTCCCGCTCGGCGACTCGATGCGCGCGCTTGCCGCCCCGCTCGCCACGCGCCGCGCCATCCTCACCCGGCTAACCACGGAATTCTGCTCATGAGCGCGCTGACGCAGATCTACTGGCTGACGAGCCCGATGATGCGCAGCGACGAGGTCTGGAAGGCGCAGACCCTGCTCGCCGCCAAGGGCGCACGCGTTCGTGCCGATGGCATTTACGGCCGGGAAACGGCGGAAGCCGTCCGCGCTTTCCAGGCGCGCGCCAACCTAAAGAGCGACGCCGTGCTCGGTCCGATGACCTGGGCTGCGCTGAATGGTGAAACGGCGGCGGCACCCTCCGGCAACGGCGACACCTTGCTGTCGCCTGATGCGCTGGCAGCATTGACGCGCTTCCATCGCCGCTATCCGGGCGGGTCGGAATGGCGGCTTACCGCCCAGGGCATCGATGTGGATCGCGCGCTTGCCCCGTTCAGCGTGCAGGAACGCGCCCTCGTCGATCATCTGCTGGCCGACTATGGGGTCGCGATCGCATCGGTCACGCGGATGGCGCCGGTTCCGCTGGAACTGGTGATCGCCACCATTGCAACCGAGTCCTCAGGCAAGGTCAACGCCCTGCGCTTCGAGCCGGGGTGCGACCGGATCGTGCCGGAGCGTACGCCCCGCCGCGTGTCGATGGGGCTGATGCAAACGCTCCTGTCGACCGCACGGGAGGCGCTCGATCAGCCGGACTTGAAGGTGCAGGATCTCGCCGTGGCGGAAACGTCGATCCGCGCGGGCATGCTGTACATGTGGCGGCAATCGCGCCGGACGGCATTCGACCCGCCCCTGGTCGCCGCCGCCTACAATGCGGGCAACGTGATCTTCAACAGCGGCGCGCAGAATCGGTGGCGGGTGAAGCAATATCCGATCGGCACCGGCCACCATGTCGATCGCTTCATACGCTATTTCAACGCAGCGATGGTGGCAGTGGGCGAAGGGGTGGTGACGGTGCCGCTCGCTTCGCCGAGCTTCGCGCGGCTGCTCCGCGGCGCCCCCGCAGGCGGACCTCCCCCGCTATCCTCGGCGCCCGCCGGCACTACGGCCGATGCGGTGCATGTCGCGGCGCTGATCGCCCAGGGAACGAGCGAGGAAGGGATGCGCGCGGCGCGCCAAACCGCGACCGACGAACTCGCCGCGCGCGGCCTGCCCCCCTATCCCAAGAATGCCTGCGCGGTTCATCTCAGCGCCTTGCTCCAGCAGGCCGGGATCGACGTGCCGATGATCGCCGGCGCCGGCAAGCTCGCCGCGACGCTAGAGAAACGCGGGTGGCGGCGCGTGGCGGTACGGCAGCAACAGCCGGGAGACATCGGCGTTTGCTTCGACAATGATCACGCCATCCCCGGATCGGATCACGTCTATCTGGTCGTAGAGCGTATCGACGAGGATGCGATGATGATCAGCGACAACCAGGCCGGCACCGCACCGCACCACCGCTTCGCCACCGGCAGGGGCAAGACGCCCACCGAATATTTCTTGCGCGCCTGAAGCGGAGCCCATGCCGCCCCATCGTTGCACTGCGTGTACGGCGCATCGGCGGCAGTGGTGGGTGGCGGACGCTTCTTCGAAATCCGGTGCGGCGCGGTTCACCCAGCCTTGGTCCAGGCCTCGCGCAAAAGATCCTCTACAATCCTGGCCTGCTCGGTCATGTTGCCGTACCGGGCGGCGAGTTCCTGAGCGAACCGCCCATGTTCCTTGCGCGCATCGCGATCGGCCAGTTGCAGCGCCAAGCTGACGAAATCTGCGTCATCCCGCGCCTTCAGGCGCTCGTCGCGCAACGTGAACACGAGGTGCATCTCGCCGTCGGGATCGGGCTGCATCCACACCACGGGAACCCCGTGCGCCTGTGCTTCCAGGCATGCATTGCCGCCCGGGAACGGAAAAGTGTCGAGAAAGACATCGATGCATCCGCTGACGAGATGGCCGTCGATGAATTCGTCATACAGGATGATACGATCGCCGACCGGCGATGCCGCCCGGCGTTCGACGATCATCGCGATCGAGCCGGTGCCGCCGGCAAAAAAGATCGCCTGCGGGTCACGGGCCAGTATCTCCTCAACGAGCGCCATATAGGCGGGGGTAATTTTGGCCATGCGACCGTAGAAGCCGTAAATAGTGCTCGGCTGCGCGATACCGGTTCCGGCGCAGATCACGTTCCGCAACGCATCGACCTGCGCCCGCGGCCTCTCGACGCAGTGGAAGATCGCGGCGGTGTTCCGCGGCGTCTCGTGCATCGCCACGCGGTCGCCAAACAGGCTGGACGATGGCTTGGTGATCCCCATGAACGCGAGGTCGAGCTCCGGGATCGCCCACGGCGCGAACCCATTCTCGTGGAACGCCTGCACCCGGCAAGGGCGCTGCTGCAACACCATCGTCGCGACGGCACAATTGCTGTCGGCGATCAGGATGTCGATCTCGTCCGCCGCGAGCTGCGACAGGATTGCCTGCGTCATCTGCGACGGCGTCGGGCGGGACATGTCCCGCACCCGAAGTCCGGTTTCCCGGGCGAAGTCCCACAAATTCTGTACGGGCTGCTTGATGCAGTACAGGAAAGGCCAGTCTTCCGCATCGCGTATCGCGTGCTGGCCCAGCATCAGCGAAACGGTGGTCTTCGCCACCGCATTGGCGCTGAACAGGTCGCTCGTCTCGGACAAATAGGCGATGCGGGGTATCGCCCGCGTGGCGGGACCAAGCGGCCGGGTCGCAAAGTGCCGCGAGAGATAGCCGGCGAACGGCAACACCACATCCGCGTTGAACCGTTTCAGCTCGCCCAGGTTCTGCGTGCTGCGCCACAGCAGGATATGGACCAGCGTATAGAGGTCCGCCGCGCGATCGACATCGGCGGCGTCAGCCAAGTAGCGTGGGAACAGCGAGGTAAAATCGCGATAAAGCGCCTCGAGGCGTGCCCGCTCGCCTTGCTGCACCGCCTGCCAGCCGAGCGCGTGCATCACGTCCCATACCGCAGCTCTGAGCGGTTCGGGCCAGGGGCCGCCGGGCAGCGGTTCCGGCGACCAACTGAACCGAAGCGGCTCGGCCGAGGCCGGACCCACTGCCCCGCCCCGCCGTGCCGACCTATCCATATCTTTGCTGGCGATCATGCCGGTCACGGTAAAGAAAACTGTTTAATGCGAGGTTACGGCGCGGTTGCGTCAATCGATCGCATGCTCCGGCACGCTGAATGAACAGGCAGTCACCCGCCGCGAAGGCGCGGGCAGCCCCTTCACCCCATCGCTCGAGCAGCGCATCTCCCGCTTGCTTCGGGCCGTCGCCATAGCGCCAGTTATAGTCGTCGATGACCACCCATCCGCCACGCGCGACGTGCGGCGACCATAGAAGCACGTCTTCCTCGGCAGCGGCACGATCGCGATTGCCGTCGATATGGAGCAACGCGATCTGGCCCATCGGTTGCGAGGCCTTCGCCGGCTTCAACAGCCAAACGGGCTCGCCGTCAGCCTCGCCACGATAGATGGCGTGGCCCGCAACCGATGGCGTACGGTACACGGTCATCGCGCCAGCCGGTGCAAGTGCGGCAAATGTTGCTTCGAACGCGTGCGCGACGCGTTCCAGCCCGGCTGCGCGTGTATTTTTGAAGCGCGACCGGCAGATCCTGCTGGGCGCCCGTATCCGGACACCAGGGATCGAACACGAACAGCTTGCGCGCCGACGCACCCAGCCCGCGACCCGCGAGCAGCACGCTCGCGGACCGGCCGAACAGCGAGCCGATCTCGACGATGTCGTCCTGCGGTGCGTCGACCAGGCACGCCACCAGCGCCGCAAGCTTGTCGTCATAGGGCTCGCCGAAAAGATCGAACGCAAGCCGAACGGTGCCGGCGAATATTGCGCTGTGCCGGTTTGTGTCCCGTTCTGGCGCACGTCCTATAATGGATCGAGCGGCGCAGCGCTCGATCACCGGCAGGCGGATTTCCAGCCCCGATGAATGGCGCGCCCCGGGTTGGTTCGACAGCGTCCATGCAGCACGCATGACGGTACGGGAGGAGCGGAATGATCGGGGCTGCGCGATGACGACGCCATCCATAATTGTGATCGGGCCGGGCCTGATGGGCCTGAAGCATATCGAGATGATCCAGGCGCATCCGGGCTGCACGCTGGCCGGCATCGTCACGCCCGGGCGCAACGGCAGCAGCAACATCGGCGAACGCTTCCCGGATACGCCGATCTTCGACAGCCTGGAATCCTGTCTCGCTTCGGCAACGCCGTCCGGTGTGATCATCTCGTCGCCCAACGAGTTCCACTATGCGCAGGCGAAACTCTGCATCGAGCGCGGCATCCCGGTGCTGATCGAGAAGCCGATCACCGCCGACCATGTGGAGGCAGTCGATCTGGTGGATCTTGCGGCCCGGCGCGGCGCGAAGGTCCTCGTCGGCCATCACCGCGTCCACTCGCCCTTGCTGACGGCCGCCAAGGCGATCATCGACGGGGGCCGCCTCGGACGGCTGGTCGCTTTCCAGGGCAGCGCGATCTTCTACAAGCCGGCCGAGTATTTCGAGGCGGGCCCGTGGCGCAGCAGGCCGGGCGGTGGCCCGATCCTGATCAATCTGATCCACGAGATCGGCATCATGCGCGCGTTTTGCGGCGAGATCGCCGCGGTCCAGGCAATCGCCTCCAATGCGATCCGCCAATACCCGGTGGAGGACACGGTGGCGATCAACCTGCAGTTCCGGAACGGCGTCCTCGGCACCTTCCTGCTGTCGGACGCCGGCGCGTCGCCGCATAGCTGGGAGCAGACGTCGCGGGAAAACCCGGTCTATCCGACCTATCCCGCCGAAGACTGCTACAGCGTCACCGGTACGCGCGGAACGCTCGATTTCCCCAGCATGCGCGTGCTGTCCCACCCGGCACCGCAATCCCCGTCCTGGCACACCCCGCTCGTGGAGGAGATCATCCCGGTCACGCGGGAGGATCCCCTTGCCCGACAGCTCGACAACTTCCTGGACGTCATCCTCGGCACCGCCGCGCCAATCGTCCCGGCCTTCGACGGCGCCCAGAATCTGCGGGTCGCGGAGGCGATCCGCAGGTCCGCAGAAACACGATCGCTGGTGGACATCGACGCCCGATGATTCCGCGCATCTCCGTGAAAGGCTGAATGTCCAATGGCCGTCGCCATCCTCCTCGACACGAATGCCGCGTCGGTGCCGATTTACCGGTATCTCGTCGACGCCGGTCATGACGTGCACGTCGTCGGAGACAAGCCGGACAACGCGCTCGCCAAGTCTGCCGACAATTATATCAAGCTCGACTATTCGAACGTCGAGGCGGTGACGGCGCTCGTGGAGCGACTGGATGCCGACTTCCTCATCCCCGGCTGCAACGATCTTTCCTACGAGACCTGCGCCGCGATCAGCGCCACGCGCCGTTTTCCCGGCATCGATCCGGTCGAGACCGTTCGCATCCTCGGCAACAAACAGGATTTCCGCCAATATGCGGAAGCTGTCGGCATCCCCGCCCCCCGTCAGATCTCCGAGGCCGACGCGCGGTCCGCCGGCGCGGTGATCGTCAAGCCTGCGGATGCGTATAGCGGCCGTGGCATCACGGCCCTGATGGCACCATCCGCGGCTGATCTCGCTGCAGCGATCAACCAGGCAAAGGCATTCTCGCGAAGCGGCAGCTGCCTGATCGAGGAATTCGTCCAGGGTCAGCTCTACAGCCACTCCGCCTTCCTCGGTCCGGACGGCATCGTCACGGATTTCTTCGTCGAGGAATATGGCTCGGTCAATCCCTATGCCGTCGACACCAGCTATGTCGTTCCGGCGTTCGACCCGGCCCTCGCCAACGGGGTTCGGGCAGCGATCGAGAAGATCGCACGGGACCTGAACCTGACGGCAGGCCTGATCCACACCCAGTTCATCGTCGATGGCGACAAATTCTGGATCATCGAGATCACCCGGCGATGCCCGGGCGACCTGTATAGCCAGCTGATCGCGAGCTCGACCGGCTTCAATTATGCCGAGAACTACACCCGCCCCTTCCTAGGAGAGGGGTTCGACGGGCGCGACCAAGCGTATCGTCCCGTGCTGCGCCACACGATTTCCGTTCGCACGCCGCAGATTTTCGAAGGCCTACAGTTTCGCCGGGCCGCCGATATTGAGATGTTCGTGCCGCTCGCGCTCACCGGCGAGCACATTGCAGCGAGCCCATTCGGTCGGATCGGCATCCTGTTCGCCCGAGCCGACGATGCGGCAGCGTTGAACACGCTGCTGCACACCGCCCTGAACGGCGAACTCTACGCGGTACTTGGCCAGGATCGAAAGACAAGATCATGACGAAACAAGATTTTAGCGCCATCGTGGACGCGGCGCTCGCCGCGCCGGCCGCCAACCAGGAACTCGCCAGGAGCCTCCTGTCCGCATCGCGGGACCACCCCTGCTATGTGATCGGCCGAAATGCCGAGGCGCTGCGGGTGATCGGCCAGGTGTCGCTGGATGGTATCGTCGACGATTTCGCGCCAGCCGGTACCCTATGGAATGGCCTTGCGGCGGTCGGGATGGCGCAATTGCCTCGCGACGCTGTGGTCATCAATTGCTCGACCTCGATAAGTCCGGTCGCCGTCGGGCACCGACTGGCAGATGCCGGGATTGAGTCCGTCGTTTCTATCCAGGAACTCGCCCAAGCTTCGAACGGCGCAATCGCGGACGCCGATGTCGTTCGCGAGCAGCGCGACGATTGGAATCGGTTCGAGACGGAATGGGCCGACATGTTCGACACGCTGGCGGACGAACCGTCCCGCCAGACGCTGCGCGACGTGCTGCGCTACCGACTGACTGCAGATGCGGCCTTTATGCGCGGATATGCCGTGCGCACGCACGAGCAATATTTCGAGCCATTCCTCGATCTGCAATCGGAAGTGTTCGTCGACGCCGGCGGATTCGACGGCGATACGACCGAGGAATTCTGCCGACGGTGCCCAGACTATCGGCAGGTGCACCTGTTCGAGCCTTCGGCGCGCAACCTCCGCGCGGCAAGGGCAAGGCTCGCCGACCATCGCGATATCGCTTTCCACGCCAAGGCACTGTCCGACACCGCCGGGCACATTGCGTTCGACAGCGACGCCGGATCCGCATCCGCCGTCGCCACCGGCGGTAGCCAATTGGTGGAAATGACGACTCTGGACGAGGCGATCGCCGATCCGGTCAGCTTCATCAAGATGGATCTCGAAGGCTGGGAAGTGAAGGCGCTGGCGGGATGCGAAAGGCACATCCGCGCGCATCGCCCCAAATTGGCGATCGCCGTATACCACCGTGCCAGCGACTTTCGCGATATATGGCGATATGTCCGGTCATTGCATCCCGACTATCGGGTGCACCTCCGTCACTATACCCAAGGCTGGTCCGAGACGGTGATGTTCTTCGTCTAACTCGTCTAACAAGCACAGCCGCCGCGGTAGCGCATCTGCCGCTCCTCCGTCCCCGTCGAATTTCGGAATTGTCTCATGCCCCTTCAGCAATTTGCATCCGACCCCGCACCGATCGCCGATCCTGCCGCCCTGCTTCATCATTGCGAAACGCATTCGGCGGGCGTCGCGGCGATCAAGCCGAAGGTCCTCTTCCTCAAGATCGAAGCCGAAAATGCCGGCCCGGTACCGATGAAGATCAACGTGCCGTCCAGCGGGTTCGGCAGCGTGACCTTGTTGGAGGCGGCCGCGCTGATCTCGATCGTCAAGCTGGTCCAGCCGCGGAAGATTTTCGAATTCGGCACCTTCCTCGGCTATTCGACCGCGCTGCTGATCGACAATGCGGCCGAAGACTGTGCAGTATATTCGCTCGACCTGGGGGAAGCCCATGCGTCCGAAACCACGCTGGAGTCCTATGCCGATGCGGATCTGCGTCGCGACGGCAACATCAACGACGACTATCTGCGCGCCGTCCAGAGCGCCGCGCCGCCGCGCTACCTCGGCGGATTGTCCGATGCCATCAACGCCCGCTTAACCCTGCTCCAGCAGGATAGCCGGACGTTCGATCCGGCGGCGCACGGGCTGGTCGGCACTGTTGACCTGGTCTTCGTCGATGGCGGCCACGATCTGGAAACCGTGGCGATCGACACGGCCAACGCCCGGAAAATGATCGGCGACAGCGGCGTCATCCTCTGGCACGATTTCCGTTCGACCATCCACGGCGACGTGACTACCTTCGTCGAGGCGCTGGCGAAGGACGAGCTCGTGATTCACGTACAGCATACCATGATGGCGATGCTGCTCGTCGGTGACATCCGTACGCAGTTCCTCGGCATCGGGGTTGGCGGCCCCCTTCAGGATGCGGACTGATGACTGGGATCGACAGCGAGGCGCGCGGCCTCGGGCCGCTGGATCGAGATGCCTATCGCCGCCTGTCGACCAAGCGGGATTTACTCGCCGCGCTATTGATCACTATTCGCGTGGCGTTCCACATTTCCTTGCTGGCGTGCGGGACGCTGCTCTTCGCGCGAGGCCATGTATGGGCGTCGCTACTTATTCTGATTCCGCATTTCCTCACCTGGTCCTTCCTGGGCTGGGCAGGCATCGGCCATGAGCTTTTTCACCGTTCGGTTTTCACCGCGCGGCAACCCAATGTGCTTCTGTTCCGGTTATTCTCCGTCCTGACGTGGAGCAACTACGGCTATTTCGAGGTGACGCATCCGCAACACCATCGGACTCCGCTGGGCGCAAACGACCTCGAGGCTTCGCCGCACGAGCGGCTCACCTATATGGGTACGCTGGCGTTGCTCACGGTGGATGTCGCCGCGATCTGGCGGCGTGCGCGCGTGCTGTCGCTGAATGCCGCGGGCAAGATTCCCACGGGGCGTTTTGCTACGCTGTTCGCGCCGGGATCGCGCGAGGCGCTTCAACTACGGAACGGAGCACGCGCCGTGTTCTTAGGTCAGGCGATGATCCTGGCGACCAGCCTCACGCTTGGCGGGCCCTATCTCGCTGCCGCGATCTGCCTGGCGCCGTTCTGCCTCACCTTCCCGAACCGGACGCTCGCGGCCCTGCAGCACTTCAATTTGTCGGCTGACGGCATCCGTGGCCGTTATGAAAACTCGACCCGAACGGTAGTCCTGGATCCGGTCACCAGCTTTTTTTACGCCAACATGAACTATCACCTGGAACACCACCAATTCCCTGCGATTCCGCATTACCATCTTCGCGCGGTGCACGCGGCGTTCAGGTGCGAAGGCGCGCACCGGCACATCGAATGCGGCTATTGGCGGGGCCTGGCGTTGCTGGCGCGCGAGGGCTTCTTCACCGCCGGGCGTGCACCGAAGTTGCCGTTTTTGCTTGGCCGATAGCCCATTCGTACCGCGTCGCCAGCGTCGTTCGGCTTCGATTTCTCGCGACGGTCTGCCCTTATCTCCATCGTCGTTTTTCGGGGAACGACCGGCAATCTATAAAGAACAGATACCATCCATCCGAAAGCGGCGCGATGCGGACTCAAATACATGCGGCAGTACAACGGGACGCAGCCGGCGGGCGCGCAAAGCTCTCCGTCGTCACCGCCGACGAACTTCCGGTCCTGCGTCCCCGCATGCCTCGGGCGGAGGCGCTGATGCCGTATCTTCAGCGGATCGACGATCGCCGGAGCTATTCGAATTTCGGCCCACTCGTCACGGAGCTCGAGGCCAGGCTGGCCCAGCGGATGGGCGTTGATCCGGGCTGTGTCGTCACGGTGGCCAATGGCACCGTGGGCCTTACTCTTGCCCTGCAGGCGGTCGTCGAAAGCAGCGCGGGCTATTGCCTCATCCCATCCTGGACATTCGTCGCGACCGCCCATGCCGTCAGCGGCGCCGGCCTCACGCCGTTTCTGGTCGACGTGGACGAAGGCTCCTGGGCGCTGACGCCGGACATCGCCCGCGACGCCCTGTCCCGTATCGACGGCCCCGTCGCCGCGGTGATGCCCGTCGCCCCCTTTGGCGCGCCGCTGGACGTCGACGCATGGGACCGGTTCACCGAGCAGACCGGCATCCCGGTCGTTATCGACGCTGCCGCCGGCCACGATGCCGTGCGTCCCGGCAGTTCGCCCGCGGTCGTCAGTCTCCACGCGACGAAGATTCTCGGCGCGGGCGAAGGCGGCTATGTCGTCTGTCGGCGGCCAGCGGCAATCACCGAGATCAGGCAACGCAGCAATTTCGGCTTCTACGGCTCGCGCGACGCGCGGATGGTCGGGACCAACGCGAAGATGAGCGAGTATCACGCCGCCGTGGGCCTGGCGGCGATGGATGCATATTCCAACGACGTCTCGGGATATCGCGCGGTCGCGGAGGCCTATCGTCAACGCCTGTCGCGGCGGCAGCAGATCGGCTTTCAGGCCGGCTTCGGAAGCGCGTGGTGCGGCAGCGTCTGCGTTGCCCGCTTTTTCGGCGCCGACCAAGCGCGGCTCATGGCGCGGCTCGAGGCGGTGGGCATCAGCAGCCGGGCCTGGTGGGGCGCCGGCGTTCATCTCCAGACCGCATTCGCCGGCTTGCCGCATCTGCCGCTCCCGGTAACGGAGATGCTTGCCCGGGAGACCTTGGGCCTCCCCTATTTCGTCGACATGACCGACACGGATGTCGAACGCGTTTGCCGCATCATCGAACACGCGTTCTGACCATTCTCAACGCATCCTGCAGGCGCTGGAGACGCTGAGGCGTTCAGCTCCAGCGCGGGTGGGACATCTCCACGCCTGGATCCCGGGCGTGCGCGGTGAGCGGCGCTCGAAGCGTCGTGCGACGTACCGCGCATCGTCAGCGCGCACGATTGCTCGGCCGCGCGGAGACACGTCTCTTGGGGAAAAGCGTTTAGCCGTCGAAACTAACAAGGATCGAAGCCCCACACACGGCGTTCCCCTTCCTTAACGAAAGGGGCGCTTCTTGTTCATCATGCACATCGCACTCGGCGGTTGTCTCAAAGCCCCGCCGGTCGCCTACGGGCTGACTGCCGATACCGGGGGGCATATCGCGTATATTCTCGAAGCGGCACGACATCAGGCCAGGCAACCCGGCGTCGATCAGGTGTCGATCGTGACGCGCGCCTTCCGCGACGCGCGGATCGAGGATTGTTATGCGGTACCGCGCGAGGCGGTGGCGCCGCGACTGGTGATCGAGCGTATCGCAACCGGCTGCACGGCCTATCTGGAAAAGGAAGCGCTTGCGGCAGACCTGCCCGCCTTCATCGAGGCATTCTGCAACCATCTGGATCGGCTGCCCCGGCGGCCCGACGTCCTGCATGCGCATTTTGCCGACGCCGCCGCCGTGGCGATCGCGGTCGAGCGCCGCTTCGGCATCCCTTTCGTCTACACGCCGCACGCCCTCGGCATCGACAAGCGCAGACAGGGCATCCTGTGCGAAGGTCTCGAAGCCCGCATCGCGGCAGAGCGCAGCGCCCTCGAAGCCGCCGGGGCAGTGATTGTGTCCACACAGGAAGAGAAGTTGCGGCAGATCGGCGGCTATGACGTTGCGATGGACGCGCGGGCCCATTGCATCGCACCCGGCGTTCCCGGCCACGCCGCAGAGGCAGGCCGCGAAACGCTGGTCGAGCGGTTGGGTACATGGCTGACCGATCCCTCACGCCCGATCATCCTCGCGGTGGCACGTCCCGTCGCCAAGAAAAACCTCGCGGCGCTGGTGCGCGCCTATGCCGAGTCGCCGACGCTTCAAGCCCGCGCCAACCTGGTCGTGCTAGCTGGCCAGCACGCGCTCGCGGCAGAAGAGGAGCGCGCGGTTCTCGACGAGCTGCTCGCTTTGGCCGCGACCCCCGCGCTTGCCGGTCGCGTCGCGCTGCCCCCCCGCCATGACGGGGCCGATGTCGCGGCGCTCTACGCGCGCGCCGCGGACGGTGGTGTGTTCGTCAATCCGGCGCTGCACGAGCCTTTCGGCCTGACGTTGCTGGAAGCCGCCGACGCCGGCGTTCCGGTGGTCGCGACGCGAAACGGCGGTCCGGCCGAGATCATCGCCGACATCGGCCACGGGGTGCTGGTCGATCCCCGCGATACCAGCGCCATCGGCGCCGCCATCGCCGAAATTCTCGTCGACCCCGCGCGACATGCCATGCTCTCCGCCGCAGGACGCGTCGGGGTGGAGCGCTATCGTTGGGACGCCTATGCCGCCGCTTCGCTGCGCGTCTATCGCAACCTTGCCCGCCCGCGGCTCCTGGCGTGCGACATCGACAATACGCTGACGGGCTGCGTCGAGGGTGCGGCGGCGTTCGCGGCGTGGCACGCTGGCGGGACGCTTCCCTTCATTGTCGCCACGGGGCGCGGGTTCGACGCGGCGCGGCAAATCCTGGCCCGTTGGGAACTCCCGCTGCCGGATGCTATGATCGTCGATGTCGGGACAAGGTTGATGCTCGCGGGCACGGACGGCCAGTGGCGTGAGTGCCCCCATTTTGCGCGAAGCCTGGATGCGGGCTGGGATCGGCACGCGGTGGCACGAACGCTCGCGTCGCTCGGCATCCCGCCGCAGCCCGAGGACACCGCGGGTCCGCACAAGCTGAGTTTCTTCGGTGACTCCGTCGATGCGGACGCGATCCGCGGCGCGCTCGCCGCAGCCGGCCTCGACGCACGAGTAATCTTCTCGCATGGCCATCTCATCGATGTCGTCGCGCCCCTCGGCGGCAAGGCGAGCGCGATCGCCGCCTATGCGGCGCGATCGGGCTGGTCGCTGGCGCAGGTCGTGGCCGCCGGCGACAGCGGCAACGATCTCGACATGCTTACCGCCTGCGGCCATGCGATCGTCGTCGGCAATGCTGCCGACGAACTGGCGGATCTACCCGCACGCGCCGGTCTGCACCGCGTTGCCGCCGCCCACGCAAACGGGGTGCTGGAGGGATTGGCGCAGCTGGGGCTGGCGATGCCCGCAGCGTCGATCGCGGTGGCGGCCTGATGCGTCCCTTCGGCTATTTCGTCCATCACCAGGGCCGTGGCCATGCCGAGCGCTGCGCGGCAATTGCCCATGCACTTCCGGTCGACCGACCGCTGACGCTGTTCTGCGCCCGCGACGACATTTTCCCGGCGCTGCCGCCAAACGTAGACATCCGCCGCATCCCGTCGCTGTTCGAGCCCAGCGGTGCCGAACAGGGATCGATGGACTGGGTGCCCACGCCGCAGACGCTGCATTGCGCCCCGCTGGGCTGGCCCGGCATCCGCACGGCGATGGCAACGATCAGCGGATGGTTCGATGCCGCCGATCCCGCGCTGATGATCTGCGATGTCTCGGCCGAGATCGCACAGCTGGCCCGTATCTGCTCGGTCCCGCACGTGAAGGTGCTGCAGCACGGCAACCGCACCGATCCGGGGCACCAATCTGCCTATGACGGTGCCGCGGGCCTGCTGGCGCCCTTCCACGCCGATCTCGCGCAACCGGAGTGGGACGCGGGGATGCGCAGCCGCACCTGCTTCGCGGGCGGCCTCGGCGTGGATACCCGCGTGCCCGAGCGCGAAGTCGCGCGCCAGCGGATCGGTGTCGCGCCCGAAGAGGAGATGATCCTCGTTCTTTCCGGCGGCGGCGGCGGCGGGTTCGCCCAGGCGCCGCTCGGCGTGGGCGCGCGTGCCCGCCCCTCGGCACGCTGGATCACGATCGGCGCGGTTCAGCGCGAATGGCATGCCACCGAACCTGCCAATATCGAACATCGCGGGTGGGTCGACAATGCCGCCGACCATATTGCGGCCGCCGACCTGGTCATCGCCTCGACCGGCAATACCACCTGCCAGCAGATCCTCGCTGCGGCGCGCCCTTGGCTGGCGGTGCCCGAATGGCGCTATTTCGACGAGCAGCACCGCAAGGCGGACGCGCTGGCCGCGGCCGGCGTCGCCACCGTTCGCCCGCACCTGCCCTCCTCCGCACAGGACTGGACCGCCGCGATCGCCGAGACCCTGGCCGCGCACGCGCCCATCCGGCAGCGCGCGATGATCGAGGACACGCCCGCCGACAAGGCTGCCCTGTGGTTGGAAGTCCTCGCCGATCGGCTTTGGGCGCCAGCCTGCCCTGCTCTTCCCGCCTCCAGCATGGAAACACGAACGCTATGACGCAGATTTCCGTCGTCACCCTCGCCAAGGGCCGCGCCGAACACCTTGTGAACGTCGTGCGCGGGCTGTCGCGCCAGACCTTGCCGCCTGCCGAGCTCATCGTCGCGGTGATGCAGGACGCGTTGTATGATCTCCCCGATGCGCCCTTCCCGATCCGCCAGATGCGGATCGTAGCGCAAACGCTGCCGCTCGCCGCCGCGCGCAATGCGGCAGCGCAAGCGGCGCAGGGAGACACGCTGGTGTTCCTCGACATCGACTGCATCCCCGCCCCCGAACTGCTGGCCGACTATGCGCGCTTCGCCGAAGCGTTCGACGGGTTGTTGATGGGCGAGGTAATGTATCTGCCGGGCGGGGCCACCGCTGGCGACTGGTCGTACGAGGCGTTCGCGTCGGTTGCCCAGCGGCATTCGGACCGCCGCGGGCCGCCCCCCCAGGGACTCGAGGTCTGCGCCGACTATCGCTGCTTCTGGTCGCTCAACTTTGCAATGCGCCGCGCGACCTTCCTCGCCACCGGTGGCTTCGACGAGCGCTATGTCGGCTATGGCGGCGAAGATACCGATTTCGGCAAGACGCTGAATCAGGCCGGCATCCCGATCGCGTGGATCAAGGGCGGCCTCGCCTATCACCAATATCACCCGCACCACATGCCGCCGGTGCATCATATCGACAGCGTCGTGCGCAATGCCGAGCTGTTCGAGCGCAAATGGGGCTATCGCACGATGGGGCATTGGCTGCACGCATTCCGGCTGATGGGGCTCGTCGACGACACCGCCGGCCGTCCGATCCGCATCCTGCGACGCCCTGCCGAGGCGGACCTCGCGCTCACCGGGCAGCAGAGCCACCAGCCCTATGCCAATACCGCCCAGGTGATCCGTTTTCTGGAGGCGAACGCCACGCAGGCTCCCGGTACCGTCGCCGCATGAGGATTGCGATTCTCGCCCATGTCCGCCAGCGCATCGCCGAGCCCTTCGCCGGCGGCATGGAGTCGCATTGCTGGTACCTTGCCTCCGGCCTCCGGGCGCGCGGCCACGAGGTCGTGCTGTTTGCCTCGGGCGACAGCGACCCGCGCTTCACGATCGATCCGGTGCTCGCCGAACATTATGAACGCACCTTCCCATGGGCCGAACATCGCGGCTCCGCGCCGCTGATCGCGCATCTCGATGCAGGTTATGCGGCGGCGTGTGATCGCATCGCGGCCGGCGGGTTTGACGTGGTGCACAACAACAGCCTGCATCGCTTCCCGCTGGAGGCGCGGCGCACCACCGCCACGCCGACGGTTACCTCGCTGCACGTGCCGCCCTATGACGCGCTGCACTGGTTCGTGGCGGCGAGCCCCGCCCCGCAGCACCGGCTGACCGTCACGTCGGCGCGGCAGCTCGCGGCATGGTGGCCACAGGGCGCGCCACCCGAGGCATCGGTACTCCACAACGGCATCGATCCTGGGCGGTGGCCTTTCGTGGCGCGCGGCGACGGCAGCGCCATCTGGTGCGGCCGGATCACGCCCAACAAGGGGACGCATCTGGCGGCGCAGGCAGCAATCCGCGCTGGCGTCCCGCTGACGCTGTTCGGTGCGATCGAGGATCCGGACTATTGGGCAGCGGAGGTCGCCCCGCTGATCGGTGAACACGTGCGCTATGGCGGCCATCTGGAGGGCGCCGCACTGGCCGCAGAACTCGGCCGCGCCTCCGTCTTCGTCTTTACCCCCTGCTGGGACGAACCCTTCGGACTGGTCGCGGTGGAGGCGATGTCGTGCGGGCTGCCGGTCGCGGCGTTCGAGATGGGTGCCGCGCGCGAGGTCGTGGGCGACGCCGGGGCGTTTGCGGCGTGCGGCGACGTCGAAGGGCTCGCGATCGCGATCGATACGGCGTTGACCATCCCGCGGACGACGGCGCGCGACCGCGTACTCCGGCTTTTCACGCACGAGCGTTGGCTCGCGCGCTGCGAAGGCCTCTATGCCGAGGTGCAGGGCAGCGCGGTGCTGCACGCGGCATGACCGACGTCGTCACGGCACAGCGGGTGGTGCTGGAACACCGCTATCGCGCCCATGTCGGTCCCGGCGACGCTTATGCGCTGGTCGACTTCCCCGATCACGCCAATGTCGGCGACAGCGCGATCTGGCTGGGCGAATGCGAGCTATTGCGCGCGATCACTGGCCGCGGCCCCGACTATATCTCAACCTGGCACGACTTCGATCCGGCGGCGTTTCGGCAGGCCTGCCCAATCGGCACGTTGTTCCTGCACGGGGGCGGAAATCTCGGTGATCTCTGGCCGCATCACCAGCATTTCCGCGAGACGATGCTCGGTACGATATGCGATCGCCCCGTGGTGCAGTTGCCACAGTCGATCCATTTCCGCGACGATCATGCGCTGACGCGCTTCGCCGACATCGTCGCAGGACATCCAGACTTCACGCTCCATGTGCGCGACCGCGAGAGCCTCGCGGTGGCAGCAGCGCACTTCGCCTGCCCCGCCCAGTTGACACCGGATTCGGCCTTCGCCTTGGGCCCGCAGCCACGCGGGGTGGCCGACACCCACACACTTGCGCTGATGCGAACCGATCTTGAACGCAGCACGACGCTCGACGCATCGATTTCGGGAGCGACCGTCGTCGACTGGCTGGAGGACGATGCCGATTTGCCGGCGGGTACGGACATCGCGACGCGCGACGCACAGGCCCGCGCCCGCGTCGCGCGCGGCCTCCAGCTGCTGTCGCGCGGTACCAGCGTCGCAACCGATCGCCTGCACGGCCATATCCTCGCGACCCTGCTCGGCATCCCGCACCGCGTCTTCGACAACAGCTATGGCAAGCTGGGCGCCTATATCCGCGCCTGGACCGCAACGTCTCCCCTCGTGCAGATTGCGGACGAGAAAGCGGCAGCGGGCACATGAGCCAGTCCATCGCAATCAGCCTCCTGGTATGCACGCGGAACCGTGCCCAGGCGCTGCCTGGCCTGCTGACCTCGATCGAACGCGCGGCCGCATCCCGTCCGAACCCGTCGATCGAGGTGGTGATCGTCGATAATGGCTCGTCGGATGCGACCCCGTCCCTCCTCGCCGCCTGGTGTGCGGCGCAGCCCTTTCCGACCCGCATCCTCCGGGAGGAATTTCCCGGGCTCGCGCGCGCACGCAATCGTGGTCTCGCCGCGGTGCACGGCGCGATCATCGCGATGACCGACGACGATTGCGTTCTCCATGACGATTATTTCGATGCGCTATTCCAGGCTTTCACCGAAGCCAGCGCGCCGGTTATCATCGGCGGACGCATCCTGCTCGGCAACCCGGCCGATCTGCCCGTCACGATCAAGCTCGAGGATCACCCGATGGAGGCGGATCCCCTTGCCTTCCCGGGTGGCTTCGTGATGGGGGCAAATCTCGCGTTCACGCGCTGTGTGCTGAACAGGATCGGCAGCTTTGATGAGCGGTTCGGGGCCGGGGCACCGTTCGTCGCGGCGGAAGACACCGACTTCCTGTACCGCGCCTCGGGACAGGGCATCACGCTGCGCTATGATCCGCGGTTCGTGGTCGATCACCATCATGGCCGCCGCACCATCGCGGAGGAAACCCGCCTGCTGGCCGGCTACAGCTATGGCGATGGTGCGCTTTATGCCAAGCATTTAACCGACCGACGGACCCTTGCCGCGTTGGCCACCGACATCGCGGATCTGGCGCGGGACATACGAAGGCCGGTGACTGCGCATCGCGGTGTTCGGCACTTCTATTGCTTTCGGCTCAAGCACAAGCTCAGGGGAGCCCTGGCCTTCGCACGGCACCAGATCCAAGGCCGCTCGCAGCGGTCATGAAACCGGCAGACGCCGAGGGCGGCGATGGCAACGCGCCCGCCCCGGCATCGGTACCGAGGAATGCACATTGCGGCGGCAGCCGCTATTGCGATTGCAATTGGCGCGCCTCGGCAGGCGTGATGTAGCCCTCCGAGACGAGAAGGGATCGCAGCGCGGCCGGGAAGGCGGTCGCGTCGGGGCGGTAATGGGCTAGCATCAGCCGCCATGCGGTGGCGACCTGTCCCAGTCGAGCGGCGTCCGCCACGAAGGCGGCACAATGGCCGTTGCGCTCCCCGGTCGTTGAAAGGCAGATGCGGCGATGCGCAGGCAGATCGCGCGCGAACAGCGGCCGCAATGCGGGGTCGCCGGAAATATCCTCGCTCCGGCCATCGCGGACGGTCAGTACGAGCGGTACGCCGCGGGTGCAGGCGTTGCATTCTCCGGTAAAGTGGAACCCGAACGTCTCCAGCAGGAACGCGGGTCGACCGTCTCGCAGCAGATGCCGGGAGACCATCCGCACCTCGCCAACCAGCTCTGTGCCGCCATGATATGTCAGCGGCACCGCGCGAAAGCCGCCAGCCACCGGTTCGATCACGGTCACGGCGGTGAAGCCGCCGGATCCGCCCCATTGATTATCGACCACGATCCCCGCCCGTCCGCCGCCGGGACCGAGGCGCAGGACGGCAACGCGCACGAACGAAGCCTGTGCGTTGCTGGTCATGCGGAAGGTAGGCAAGCCTGGCTGCGTGACGGAGATGACCGCCTGGTTGCTCACGCCTTCGGAAGTGCATCCCTCATTCTGTCCCGGCACCTGGCATGGCGTCGCCGCAACTTCGACCGTCACTCCGCCCGCGACGAAGGACACGGGCACTGCAGGGCGAATGCCCCAGGTCTGGAACGCGTCCAGCGGAACGGCGACCGGCCCCGCAGGCGCGGCGCCGGCCAGTAGAAGCGGCAGGAGGTAAGCGAGACCGCGCATGACCGATTCTCCCGGGGCGAAACAGCGCCGAAATAAACCGTTTTCCCGGCGAACAGGCAATGATGGCGTCTCACGCACACAGCTGACCATCCGAAGTTCGGGGGAGCCGCACCGCCAGCTCCCTCTCGGCCCGCGTCGTGCGCCGATCGCCCGGGGCGTCGGTCGGCACCAGCCAGACTTGGAGTAATCGATTCGTTGATTGTCAGCAGTTTGGGGGTCCGCTCTACCTCGCGCATCGAGTTGGCAGACGAGGATCCCCCCATGCTGGTTGATCGCAACGACGCGACGTGGAGCAGTACGTCCTCCGCACGCCATTCCCCTCCCCCCCAAACGGCGCAGGCGCTGCTTGCCGAGCATCGTGGACCCCATGGCTATGATACACGGGGCCTCGCCGATGCGGTGCGTGCGCTCGGCCTGTCGGCGAGCGCGCGTGCAGCCCTCGCTCAAGGGATCGAGACGGCGCTGAATCCGGTCGAGCGAGGGCAGTTCGCCGCGCGCCTGGATGCCAATATCCAGACGGTGAACGGCCAGGCCTATGCCATCGGCGATCCCACCGCGCCGGCTATCGGCGACTGGGGACGCCAGCCAAAAGGCTCGCCGTACCGCGAGAGCTGGGACGCGACCGCTGCCTCGCTCGGCACCATCGATCCGGCCGCGATCAAGGCCGAAATCGAGCGGCAACTCTATGGTGCGACCTCGGCGGCCCCCGCTGCCGGACCGGACCCGGTGCAACTCGGTCTCGATCTCGGGCAGATGGCGCTCGATCTGACCGGCATCGTCGATCCTACCCCGATCTCCGATGGCGCCAATGCCGTCGTGTCGGTCGGCCGCTCAATTGGGTCGCTGTTTGCCGGCGATTGGTCGGGCGCAGGCGGCCACATCGCGAATGCGGGAATCTCCGCCATAGCGATCGTGCCAGGCTTGGGTGATCTGGCGAAGGCGGGCAAGATCGGCAAATGGGCCCAGACGGTCGCAGATGGCGTTGCCGCAATCGCCCATAATCCGGCCCTGCGCGGGAGCATCGAACCGGCGCTGCGCACCATTCACGACGCCGTGGGCAAACTCCCTCAGGGTGCCCTCGACGCGCTGCCTTCGACCGCACGCGAATCCGTCGAGCGCATGAAAGGGCAGCTCGACGAATTCTTCGCCCCGGCCGCGCGATCGGCCGAGCCGCCCGCGACGACCTATCGGGGGACGGTTGGCGGCACGCCGATCGACCTGCCCAATGTCGATGCGCTGTCCGTCACCTACGTCAAGCGCGATCGCGCCGAATATACCGCGCTGCGGAGCGCGTTCGACAATGGTGCGCGCGCAGATTTCGCACGCGGACTGGTCGCCACGCCGGATGGCATCGCAGCTGTGCGCCGCGCCGGACTGGACGATGGCGCCATCGCGCGGCTGGCCGACGGCAAGATTCCGCAGGGCTGGCAAGTCCATCACAAGCTTCCGCTCGACGATGGCGGCACCAATGCGGTCGAGAATCTCGTTCTCATTCAAAACAGTCCCTATCATACCGCACTCACCAACGCGCAGCGCCAACTGGTCGGCGACCTTCCGGTGGGCGGAAGCCGGCAGGTCGACTTCCCGGTGCCGCGCGGTACAATCTATCCCTCTGGCGAGTGAGGATCCACGAGATGCAGGCGGTGATCGATCAGGTGTCGGCGGATCAGGTCCGATATGGGGAGGCGCAACAGGGTGCGGCGACGCCCGAGCAGGTCGAGCAGGTTCGCGCCGAAGTGACAGCACGTTTCGGCGCGGCACTGCCGCCCGATTTCGCGCGCTTTCTCGCGCTCAGCAACGGCCTCGATTACAACGGGGTAGTGTTGTATGGCGCGACGCAGAGCGAGACGGCGCCGGGCGCCAATGGTTTCTGGCAGGGTCTGGTCGCCGCCAACGCCGCGTGGCGGAAAGGCCCCGGGCACGAGCAGTATCTGGTCCTGGGCGAAACCGACATGGACCTGTTCACCGTCGGCTTGGACGGGACAGACCCGGTGTTGCGCGACAAGGTTTCGAGCGACGTCAACGCGCGTTTCGCCAGCGTCGGTGCCGCGATCGACGCAATCCTGGAACAGCGACTTTAAGCTGCAGGCATATCGGGGGCGGCATGCGCATGCCGCCCCCGATCGTTTACTTCGCCAGCGACTTGGCCATGTTCAGGTGCGCGGTTACGGTCGGGATCAGCTGGGTCGCGAAATCGCGCAGCGGCTGGTTCACTGCCGGATTGGACGCATTGGCCTTGAGCGCGTCGAGCGTCTGCTGATGCGCCTCCACCTGCGCCGAAGCATACGTGGTGTCGAAGGCCGCGCCGTTCAGCGCCTTGAGCGCGTCCAGCTTTTGCTGCTGCGCCGCGGTCAGCGTGGCGTCCGGCGTGATCGCCGGGCTTGCAGCGGCAGCCGCCGTCTTCAGCTTGGTCGTCGATTCGGTGTGCGCCTTGATCATGGCGTCGGCAAATTTCTTGATTGCGGCGCCGCCTGCCTGCTGCTGCGCAAGACGAGAGCTTGCGACCTCGAACGCGTCGCTGGCCGCAGCGGCGTCAGCAAAGGATTTGCCCGCCGAGGCTCGCGTAGCGACGCTGCCGTCGGGCGCTGCCACGCTCGTATCGGCATTGCCGGTGGTGCCCACCGTATCTGACGTATGGGTTTCCGTCTTCGATCCACAGCCGGCCAGTGCGACTGCCGCGATGCCCAGCATCGTCCAGCGAACAGCGTGCATTCTTCTCTCCCATATCCAGCCCGAGGGTGCAGGCAGGGAAGGGAACGCGGCCAAGAACGTGCCGTTCCGCAGAACTCCCGGACGGCCAGCGCGTTGTGCGCGTGGGTGCATAGGCGCCGTTAGGAGACAAGCATGAGCATTTTCAGCAGTATTCGGGATCGGATCTTCGGCCACAAACAAAATGAGGCCCCCGCACCGTCCAACCAGGCGGCACCGAGTACGCCTGCTGCCCAGGCCCCCGCCGCCACTGCCCCGGTACCCGCTCCAGCGCCGGAATCAAGCACACCTGTCGACGTTGGTGCCGTGCTTTCCGAGATGGCCTCGATGAAAAACGGGGGCGGCAACTATCAGCAGTCGATCGTGGATCTGCTCAAGCTTCTGGATCTGGACTCGAGCCTGACCGCGCGCAAGGAACTGGCGCAGGAACTGAACGTCCACGCCGGCGAGGACGGCAGCGCGGAACAGAACATCGCGCTGCACAAGGCGGTGATGGCCAAGCTGGCAGAAAATGGCGGCATCGTGCCGGACAGTCTCCGGAACGCCTGAACGGTGCGCGCGGAGGCGCGTGTGCCTCCGCGCTTCCTGTCGCTTTCTTATTCGTTAGTTGGCGGGCTTGATGCCCCCTGCCTAGCGGCTCAAGCGTGCCAGCGGCAGAAATCGCTTCCAAGCGCGTGATCGAGAATCCCTCGATACTGCGCGAAACAATCCTCCCCCGCTGCGACGACACCGAAAATCGGGTTTTCGATCTGGTCGAGCGGGACGAGCGCGATCGGACTGGCGACTGGCAACAACTGCGAGCCCGGCCCGGCCTGCAACGTCGAGAGCAGGCCGAACATCCGCCGCTCGCGCGTCCCGCGACCCAGCATGACCAGGCGGTACTGCCCCTCCTCGCTGGTCACCAGATATGTGTGGCCGGAGAGGTTGGGCATCGAGACATAGCCCGCCTGGGTGAAGCTTTGGTCGGTCCGCTCGCTTTCCGTGAAGCTGAGGTGCGCGCCTGCGCCGTTCCAGAAAATCTCGGTACAATAGGCATAGATCTCCCCTGGCCGGCTGAACGCCGGACGCAAGGTGAGATAGGCGCCTTCGATCCAGCGCACCGCCGGGCGGCTGTAGGATCCCATATGTGTCGGGGCGAGCAGCGCGTCCGGTGCCGCCGGAGCCGCGGTGGCGGAGCGCAGCGTTGTCGCAAGCACGTCCTCGATGCGCACCACGGTCGCCAGCGAGAACGGTCGGCTGCCGGAGAGCGCCTTCTCCAATGTGGAGAGGCTGATCCGGGCCATGTCGGCAAGGGCTTGGCGCGAGATGCGCCGCCGCGCCAGTTCCTCCCGAAGCCGCCCCGCTATCTGATCATTCTCGCCGCGGCCCAGCGGCTCTTCGTCACGCATCGCTGCCCTCCTGCCGGACAACCCCACACAAATCCGCACATTCCGTCAAGAGCGCGGCGGGAAGTCCGACAAAGCCGTCAAGGTCAGCCAGCGTGCGGCCGATAGTGGCAGACCTTTCGCGTGTCGGTCCGCCATGGCAGGTGGCTACCAGCGAGGCTCCAGACAGAAGGGAGCCTAGCATGTCATATTCGAACCCGCGGATTTCCGCAGACGCGCGGTACCACCAGGCCCTTGGCGCCATTGGCCTGGTCGGCATGGTGTTGGGCAGCCTGATGGCAGCACAGGCGCACGCTGCCGAGGACCCCGCCGCCGGCGGTGCGCTGCTTCTCCAGACACGGGGCGGCGCCGACGGCACCCCCGCGGCCCTGCCGGCCGTGCGGCTCGGCACCGATATCGACGTGGTCGTGAACGGCCCGGTCATGCGGGTGCGGATGACTCAGGCATTCCGCAACACCAGCAAAGGCTGGATGGAGGCGACCTATCTCTATCCCCTGCCCGACGACGGCGCGGTGGACACACTGAAGATGGTCGTCGGGCAGCGCGTCATTGTCGGCCACATCAAGCGACGCGCCGAAGCCCGCGACCTGTATGAGCGTGCCAAGGCGCAGGGTCAGCGCAGCGGCCTGGTCGAAGCGGATCGTCCGAACCTCTTTCGAACCAACGTCGCCAATGTCGGCCCCGGCGAGACGGTGCTGGTCTCGATCGAATATCAGGCGCCGGTTCGGCAGCTCGGCGGCGAATATGCGATGCGCCTGCCGCTGGTGGTCGGCCCACGCTATGTGCCGCCGCGCAGTCTGACGAGCAGCGCGGGGATCGCCGATGCGGCGCGCGTCACCGCGCCGCTGGCTGCACCGGGCGTCCCGCTGAATCCGGTGTCGATCACCATCCACTTGGCCCCCGGGTTCGTTCCGGCGAATATCATCAGCCCCTATCACCGGATCAACGTGGTGGATGCGGGGCCAGCAGAGCGAACGATCACGCTGGCGAGGGGTGACGAACCGGCGGACCGCGACTTCGAACTGCGCTGGCGCTCGGCCAGTGCCGATCCCGTGCTCAGCCTGTTCCACCAGGAACGCGCGGGCCAGCACTATGTGATGGCGACGATCACGCCGCAGACCCGGGTGGAACCCGGCAAGACGGCCCCACGCGAGATGATCTTCGTGATCGACAATAGCGGTTCGATGAGCGGCAGCTCGATGGACGCGGCCAAGCAGAGCTTGCTTCACGCGCTCGGCACGCTGCGCCCCGAAGACACGTTCAACGTGATCCGCTTCGACAACACGATGACCCAGTTGTTCGACCAGCCCACCCACGCCAGTGCAGAACAGGTCGAGCTTGCGCGCACGTTCACCGCCGCGCTGCAGGCTGCCGGCGGCACCGAGATGCTGCCCGCGCTCAAGGCCGCGCTGGCCGACGCGCAGCCAACGGGCAAGGGCGTGCGCCAGATCGTGTTCCTGACCGACGGTGACCTTTCGGACGAAAAGGACATGATGGCGGAAATCGCGGCGCATGGCGGCCGCAGCCGGGTGTTCATGGTCGGGATCGGCTCCGCGCCCAACAATTACCTGATGCGCCGCATGGCCGAGGCGGGGCGCGGCACCTATACCAATATCGGCGAAGGCGGCGAAGTCCTGACAAAGATGACAGCGCTGCTGGACCGGCTCAAGATGCCCGCGATGCACGACATCGCGGTGCGCGTGGAAGGATCGGCACTCGATCTCACGCCGCATGATTTGCCGGACCTTTATGCCGGCGAGCCGCTGGTCCTGCTGGGCAGGGGCAGCGCGCGCACGGGCGTGCTCGTGGTCAGCGGGATGATCGGCGATATGCGCTGGAGTCAGCGCGTCGACCTCCGCCATGCCACCGATAGCCCGGCGGTCGCTCGGCTTTGGGCGGGCCGCAGCATTGCCGATGTGGAGGCGCAGCGCTGGTCGGGGCAGATCGAGGGCGCCGCCGCCGACGAGAAGATCGCGCAATTCGGCCTCGCCTATGATCTGGTGACCACGCAGACCAGCCTCGTCGCCGTCGATGAAACCCCGGCGCGACCGGAGGGTGCGCGGCTCAGCAGCGAAGACCTGCCGCTGCTGCTGCCCAAGGGCTGGGATTTCGATGCGCTGCTCGGCCACGACGCGCCGGCCGCGCTTCCGTCGGCAGGACTTCCCGAGCCGGAACAGCAGATGGACTTGCCGCAAACCGCAACGGGCTATCTTGGCGCGGTCTGGCGGGGGCTGGTGATGCTGGCCCTGGGTGTTTCCGCACTCGTCGCCGGCCGCCGCGGTGGTCGCGTGGGGGCGGGCAAGTGAGGCGGCTTGCGATGCGCGCCACCGCTCTCGTCCTGTGCCTTGGCGGCGCACTCAGCCTGGCCGAGGGCGTCGCGGTGCCGATCAGTGCCGCCGCCGCGCAACACCGGTTGCAAAGGGTGTTCGAGCAGCGACGGGATGCAGCTTCGCTCGCCCGGCCCCGCGTCGCCTCCAATGCTCCTTCCGTTGCGCCGGGGCGGTCTCCACGAACGGCTGCGCGAACCGGGGTCGGGGGCGTGGCGACCTTGCCCATCGGGGGCCCCATCGCGCGCATTTCCGTCGATCGGCTCGGCGTGCGGGACATCGTTCTCGCCGGCAACGGCACGCACGAGCAGCTTGCCGAGGGGCCGACGATGATCAAGCAGGGGGACGATGCCAGTCCGGTCACCATATTGGCAGCGCATCGCGACACACACTTCCTGTTCATCCGCGATTTGCGCGAGGGGGATGACGTCCGCCTGGAATTCGTCAACGGCGTCGTCGAGCGCTATCGGATCACGGGGTTTGAAACGGTGCGGTGGGACCGGTTCTCCTATCCGCTCCACCCCGCCCATCCCCGTCTCGCGCTGACGACATGCTATCCGTTCGGCAGCACCGAATATGGTGGCCCCTTGCGTCGCGTAGCCTGGGCCGAGCGGCGCTAGGCCATATTCTCCCGTGCCGCGGGAGTTCACGCAAAAACAAGGTTTTGGTTCTACATTGAAGCGCAAGCTAAGCAATTTGCATGCGTCTTGAACGATGCAGACCGGCCGGCTTGCGCCGCGTTTTCCAGGCTTGTGCAGATTCATGTCGTACCGTTCAGGTTTTCTTCGTTTCAGCCCGGTTCCGCGGTTTACCGTCTTCGTGGCGGCTCCTGCGATCTGTCTTGCGGCGGCGCTCGTCCTGTTCGCCACGTGGAGCCTGTGGGCAACGGCGCGTCAGGTCGATGAGTCGATCCGCGCGCGCCAGGCGAACGACGTCCACCTCGCCCTGGGCGCCGTGCTCGACGACCTTGCGCAGAGCCAGGCGGGCGTGGCGATCTGGGACCCGGCCTATGCGGAAGTACGCAAGCCAAAGCCCGATGCCACTTGGCTGGACCAGAATGTGGGCACCTGGCTCAACTATGTCTTCAACCACGACTTGGACATCATCATCGATGGCGCCGATGGGCCGGTTTACGCCATGCGGAACGGCCAGCGTGTCTCGCCCGCCATTTTCGTCAGCGTTCGGCCTGCGATCCTGCCGCTGATCCAGGCAGCGCGAGGCTCGGTGCGGCGGATGCCGAACACGCATGAGCGGCTGCCGGGCCGGACACCGGCGCAAGGCAGCACGGTGCGAACGTCCCCCGCCGCCATCCATGCGACCGATCTCGTGCAGGTGTCGGGGCACGCGGCGGCTGCCAGTGTGATGCGCATGATTCCCGACTCCGAATTCGCCGTCGGACCGCACGGGCGCCAGCCGATGCTCGTCAGCATCCGCTTCCTCAATGGCAAGATGATGGAAGACCTCAGCCGCATCCGCGGCATCCGCGACCCGCGCATATTGCTCGCCCCGGCGCAGCGAATGCCGGGATGTACAGCATCCCCCTTCATTCGTCGCAAGGCGCGCTGCTTGGTTATCTCAGCTGGCGACCAGACATGCCGGGGCGCGACATCCTCCGGTCCGTGGCACGCCGCGGCGGAGGGGCGGCGGCGGCGCTGATCGCGCTGCTGGCAGTGCTCGTCTTCGTCGTCGGACGATTGATGTTCCGCGATGCCCGCTCCATCCAGGCATTGGAGGCCGCGCGGGTCGAACTGCAGGCGAAGGAGGCACGCGCGCAGTATCTGGCCAACCATGACGTGCTCACCTCGTTGCCAAACCGGGCCGCGTTCAACCGCTTCGTCGACGGGGCTGCCGCCAACCTGACGCAGGGGGCTGTGGCCGTCTTGCTGATCGACCTGGACAAGTTCAAGGACGTCAACGACACGCTGGGGCATCTTGCCGGTGACCAGCTCATCCAAAGTGTCGCAACGCGCGTTTCGGCGCATCTGCCCCAGGGTGCGCTGCTGGCTCGGCTCGGCGGGGACGAGTTCGCCATCTGCCTTACCGAGGGGCTGGATGAGGAAACGCTCTGCACTCTCGCCGAAGCCTGTCTCGCGTCGTTGCGCAAGCCCTTTCCGATCCTGGGATCTGAAGTGCTGATCGGCGGCAGCATCGGTATCGCGGTGGGCGCCCCCCGTAGCACCGATCGGACCGAGCTGCTGCGCAAGGCAGACATCGCGATGTATTGCGTCAAATCGAGCGGTCGTGACGGCTATCGCTTCTTTACCGTGGAAATGGACGAAAGCCTCGCCAATCGGCGGGAATTGGAAGAGGATCTGCGAAAGGCGCTTGCATCGGGGCAGGAGCTGTTCGTCGCCTATCAGCCGAAAATGGATGCAAGCGGCGAGACGGTGGTAGGCCTGGAAGCGCTCGTCCGCTGGGACCACCCGGTAAAGGGGCTGCTGACGCCTGATCTCTTCATCCCGATCGCCGAGGAAGCAGGCCTGATCCACGCATTGGGAACCTGGGTGCTGAAGGAAGCGTGCCGCGTCTCGAAGAAATGGCAGGGTCTCATGATGGCGGTGAACGTGTCCCCCGTCCAGTTCAAGGCGGAGGGTTTTGCTTCACTCGTCCGATCCGTCGTGCAGCGGTGCGGCGTGGATCCGCGGCATATCGAACTCGAGGTTACCGAGGGCATCCTTCTCGATGATGGCCAAGACGTACGCTCCGCCCTGCACGACCTTCGCGCCGCGGGTTTTCGGATTGCCTTGGACGATTTCGGCACCGGCTATTCGAGTCTCAGCTACCTCAAGCAGTTCAAGGTGGACCGAATCAAGATCGACAAGAGTTTCATCAAGCGGGTTGGTCGCGACCAGGAGGCGATCGCGATCGTGCAGGCGGTCATCGCACTGGGCCATGCTATGAACCTGTCGGTCACTGCCGAAGGCGTGGAGACGAGCGAGCAGGGTTCGCTGCTACGGACCGTTGGGTGCAACGAGCTGCAAGGCTATCTCTTTTCCAAGGCGCTACGCGAAAGCGAGCTATCGGCCACACTCGCAACCGTGGGCGGCGACAGGGCCATCAACCGGCAGGCTAGCTGACATCGGCCCTTCGACTGCTCTAGGCGAAAGGCGGCGCAAGCGGCCTCCCGGCTCAGCATAAGTCTGGCCGACGCGGCGTCGAGAGCAGGTCTCGACGCCGCGCCTCGTTCATAGATTGAGGTTGAGCGACAGCAGCAACTTCCGTCCGCTGCGATACACGCCGCGTGGCAATGCGGGAGTGTTCGCATAAGCATAGTATTCGGCGTCGGTGAGGTTCATCGCCGATGCGGTGACGCTGACGTTCGAGATCAGCTTGTACGTCAGCGAAGCATCGACATTGGCCACGCCGCGCACATACATGTTGTCGCCACGATCGACTCCCGTGAAATATTTCGACCGCCAGGTGTACGTGCCGCGCAGGCTCACCGGCCCCCGCTCCCAAAATGGGCTCAGGCTTACCTGGTGGCGCGAGTTGAATGGCAGATCGGCCCCGGCGCGGCCGGACCCATCCGAATAGGTATAGTTTGCCAGCAACCCGAAGCCGTACGGAAGCTCCTGCTGATAGGCAATGGCGATTCCCTTCACCTCCGCCGACCCGGCGTTGAACGGTCGGCTGATCTGGTAGGTCGTCACCCGCCCCTGCGACTGGTTGAAATACCGCTCCGGTGCCGTCTGGTTCAGGATGTAATTGCTGATATCCTTGTAAAATACTTCCGCCGACAAGATCGAGCGCGGCGCGAAATACCATTCCAGCGACGCGTTGACGTTGTTGGACTTGTAGGGCTTCAGGTTCGGATTGCCCCCGCCGCCGGTAAGAATGCCGTCCGACAGCCAGAAATAGTTGGTGAGGTCGGCATAGTTCGGTCGCGCCACGACTTGCGCCGCCGCAAAGCGGAAGACGAGATCCTTGCGGACATCCGCGATGACGTTCACGCTGGGCAGCACATTGTCATAGCTGCTCTTCGTCGTCTCCCAACGCCAGTCCGGTGCAGAATTGCACGGCGTGCCCGAGGCACAGACATAGCCTTGGCTGGCGGTGCGGGTGTGGACATAGCGAACGCCGAAATTGCCGCGCAGCCCTGCCACCTCGAAATTCGCTTGCCCGTAAAGGGCATGGATGTCCTCATCGACCTCCCAATTGCCGGCGGTGAATTCGGCCGCGGCGAAGATCGAGGGCGCCGGCAGGGTTCGCCCTTCGAGGAACGAAACCATCGACGGCCCGCTGATCACGAACCGACGAGCCATCTGATCGTTGACCTGGAAGCCTGCCAGGTAATTGCCGGGCGCCACGCTTGGGCCGAATTGCGATGCGGGGACCGAGAGCCCAGAGAGCGCGATACCCGCATATCGCTGCGCGGTTTCGTGGCGCCGATATTTGTAGCCGAACAGCAGCTTCTTGATGGGCCCGCCGAAGTCGATATCGCCGTCGATCTGGCCATAGCGCTCCTTGTCCGTCGTCGGCTTGGCGACGGTGTTGCCGCTCCAGCCCGGATCGGTGACGAAGCTGCCCGGCGCCCCCTGCACGTTGCTGGTGTAGCTGAGGCTTCCCGGAGCCTTGGGCGCTCCCGAGATATCGACGGTGTAGCTGGCGCTGTTCAGAAACTCGAGGAACACCTGCCGCTTCGTTCCGCCATCGGCATCCGACATGCCGCCCTGCAGCGCCAAGGTGAGCGCGCCGCTGTGCCATTTGGCGCTGGCCCGGTACGTATCGGAATGCATCTCGGCTTCGCGATACTGCACATCTAGCACGCTCAGCGCGTTGGTGAAGCTTGCCTTGGTGACGATCCCGTTTCGGACGGTCAGATCGGTGAGCTTGTCGAGGCTGTTCCAGGTATTGCCTTGGAAGGCGTACATCGACTGGTTCAGATTGTCATAGGTCGCGTCGATCTTGAGCCAGTCGACTTGCAGCTCGAACGCTTCTGAGGGGCGCCACTGCGCCGTGGCCGAATAGGAAAGCCGCTCACGACCTTGCTCGAAATAAGAGGTGCCGAACGCGTTCGGGCTTACCGCGTCGAGATTGCCCGTCAGCGTGCTGGCACAGCTACCCGTGCAGCCCACCCTGCGCGAATCCACCGGATTATCGGCATTGCCGCCGGCCCACTGGCTGGCCCGGATGGTGCCATAGCTTTCCACGCCGTCGCGACGCAGCCGGTCCTTGGCGCGCTGAAACGACGCGAGGATACCGAAGGTTTGCGCATCATTTCTCCAGCTGATGAACGCCGAACCTTGAAAATCTCCTTTCTTGGAGCGGTCATTGTACAAATAGCCGAGCGACCCGGCCACCGAGAGCGATCTCAACGCGAGGGGCGTACGGGTCAGCACGTTCACCGTACCGCCGATCGAACCCTCGTCGATCCGCGCTTCGGGCGACTTGTAGACGTCGACGCGGTCGACCAGTTGCGGCGCGAGCAGCGCATAATTGAAGGTGCGGCCGGGCGTATCGAGGATGAACCAGTCGGCCGACGCTACCGTCTGACCATTGAGCAGCGTCCGGTTCAGCGACGGATCGGTGCCGAGGATCGAGACCTTTTCGCCCTGGCCGAATTGCCGGTCGACGGTAACCCCCGGTACGAGGGTAAGCGCTTCGGCGACGTTGGTGTTGGGAAACTTGCCCACATCCTCCGCGGATACGGAATCGACGATCGCGTCCGCCTCACGCTTGGCCCGGATCGCGGCGGCAAGCGATGCACGGTATCCGGTGACGACGATCTCGGTATCGCCCGTGCCGCTGTCGACCCCCTGCGCCTGCGCCATGACCGCCGTCGGCAACGCGGCGAACAGACTGGCTCCCGCCATAAGCAATGCTTTCAAAGCAGCATCCTCCCTTAAATACGTCGTTCTGGTTTTTTGCCGTTCCGGAAAACCTTCTGATCCCGTGAACAGGCCAATGCGTATAGGTAACATACCAATTAGTCAAATTGGTATCGTAGCCGCACCCATGCCCCTGCGCTGGCAAATGCTGTCCATTGATGACATTTATAGAAGAAAGCGAATTTTATCTTCGAAATCAGGTTATGAAGGAGGATTTAGTAAGCTTGCGCGTAGCGACTTCACCAGGGTGCCGTATCCGGAGGTGGGAACGATTGGACAGCAATTGGACATGTCCTTCGGAGTTCGTGCCGATACCGCGCATCCCCCCGCAGTCACAATGCGCTACGTGTCGGCCTATCAGGAAGGGGCCGGAGCGATAGGGAGACCGTCGCTTGATATGGCATCACGCTAACGCGGCCGCGCCCCCGAGAGATCAACGAACATCCATTTCCGGGGTGGAACAGCCTGCTCGCCTACAAAAACCGCATGATTTTATCGTCGCCCTGTGCCGCCCCGATGGCAGCCGCGCCCGACTGAGCGCTGGCGGCCGGAGCCCGGCTGGCGCGAGATAGTATAGCTGGCAGCGCGTGGGGCAACCGGACCCGCCGCCGCGATCACCGCGGGGCAGCCGCCGCACCTGACCAGCCGCAAATTTTGGCTTGGTTAGGCTTCTCAGGCCGCAACCCCGTTTCGACCGCGCAGCGGCTCTCGGATCGGGGTTGAGTGGCGCGCGTCCCACGCGCGGCGTTAGACTCTGCTGGCCCGCTGGGTCATCTTCGTTTCCATCCTGCCCGACGGTTGCCCCTCTCCCCTGTCGACGTCGACAACATCCGCCCCGGCGGCAATGACGCCTTACGCATACCGCCGGGCTTGTCACGGCAACCGCCCGCCTTGATGCCTGCGGTTTGCCGCTCCACGCGCTGAGTCGTGATGGCCATGGCGGCAGGGAGGCGTTCGGAACTTAGGGCTCGACGATCGGGTTCGCGCGCACCCGGCGCGGCCCGCATGTCATGGATCGCGTGCGCCAGCGGGTGGTGCGCGTACAAACGCAAGCAAGCCCCAGCGCGGGTGCGTTGGGGCTTGCTTGGGGGATTGGTTGCGGGGGCAGGATTTGAACCTGCGGCCTTCAGGTTATGAGCCTGACG